>NZ_PQHY01000103.1:0-20294 GCF_003385175.1 Amycolatopsis ruanii | reverse complement strand
GGCCCCGGCACCACCACCCCACCAGGCTCACCCCGGCACGGCCACCACGCCGCCACGCCCGTGATCCTCCGCCACCCCGGGCAGCGGGATCAGGCCGGCGAAGGCGGCGGCCCCGGCGGCGCATCGATCTCCCGCCGGGGCCGGGTCCCGCCCGTGAGCTGGCGTTCCTCGGTGATCGTCCGGTCGAGTTGGTGTGCCAGGCGGGGGATCGTCGTCGACGGGAGGTACGTCGTCGCGCCGGCGTTGAGCATTCGCCGGACCGGGCCCTCGTAGCTGACGCCCAGCTCGGCGTCCTCGATCTCGGCCACCACCACGCGCGCCCGCGGGAACGACCTCCGGAGGTTGCCGATCAGCTGCGGGCTCACCGGCGGCACCAGCAGCACGTCGGCCGTCGGTGGTGCCGCGTGCATGTCGATCACGATGTAGTCCGTGCCGAGCTCGGCCGACAGCGACGCCCGCGCCGACTCCGACAGCCGCATCGCCGTGGCGACCACCATCACCTCACCCTCGGCCGCCGGGCCGGCGGAGCCCCGGGAACCGGGTGCGCCGAGCGTGCTGGAGATCGTCGCGACCGCCTCACCGTTCCGCGTGATCACGAGGTCCTCGCCCGGCTCCAGGGCGTCGATGAGTGCCACGACATCCGCCGGCAGGCGTGACACGTCGATCCGCCGTGCGTCGCGTCCGGTCACGAGGCCCGGAACTCCCGCCACGCGGCGACGGCGAGCGTCTGGTGCGCGCCGTGCTCCTCGCGCGTCCGGACAGCTACGTCATCGCGGACGAGGCGACGGACCGGCTCGTCGGCATCGTGGGGCTCGCCGGCCTGGCCCAGGAACCGCTCGACGTCCTCGCGCAGCACCACCCGCGCCGGCTCGATGATCAGGGCGGACGGGGTCGTCGGCGTCGTCATGGAACCCGATCATCCCAGAATCCGGCCGCCGGTGATTTTTTCCCGCATCGGCGGTTTACCCGCTCGGCGGCCGGGGTAACCAGGCGCCGGAGTCGCAATCCGGTGGACGCAGGGGTGCCGTCGGATGGAGCAGGAAGCCCCGGCCCACCTCCCCCTCGGCGGGCCGGGGCTTCCGTCTGCCCAGGGGTCGTGCGCGGCCGCCCGCACCGGCGCGGGACAATGGCAGGCGCACCCGACCAGCAAAGGACCGATTCATGGCGAAGGCCGCCGAGCCACCTTCAGGTACCCGCGACTTCCTGGCCGACGACGTGCGTCGCCGGAAGGCCGCGTTCGACACCGTCAGCGCCGTCTTCGAGCGCTACGGCTTCGACCCCCTGGAGACCCCGGCCTTCGAACGCCTCGAGGTCTTCGCGGGCAAGCTCGGCGACGACGCATCGGCCCTGATCTTCAAGATCCTCAAACGCGGCGTGCACGAAGCCTCCGGCGAGGCCGACCTGGCGCTGCGCTACGACCACACCGTGCCGCTCGCCCGGGTCATCGGCACCTACGGCAGCAAGCTGCCCGCGCCCTACAAGCGCTACGTGATCGGCCCGGTGTGGCGCGCCGACCGCCCCGCGCAGGGCCGCTTCCGCGAGTTCGTCCAGTGCGACCTGGACACCGTCGGCTCGTCGTCCCCGCTGGCCGACGCGGAGACGCTGTGGGCGATCAACGACGCCCTGATCGCGCTGGGCGTCGAGGACTTCCGCTTCCTGGTCAACAGCCGCCAGGCGCTGCACGGCCTGCTGGAGGCCTACGGCATCCCCGAGGAGGCCGGCGCCAAGGTGCTCGGCAGCCTGGACAAGCTGGACAAGGCCACGCCGGACGCCGTGATCGCCGAGCTGGCCGACCGCGGCCTGGCGACCGGCACCGCGGAAAGCCTGGTCGGCGACGTGGTGTCCGCCGACACCGACCGGGTCCGCAAGCAGCTCGACACCACCGAACGCGGCCGCGCCGGCCTCGCCGAGGTCGACAAGCTGCTGGAGCTCACCGCCGGGCTGCCGTCCGGCCGGGTCGTGTTCACCCCGCGGATGGTGCGCGGCCTGGACTACTACACCGGCCCGATCTTCGAGGTCAGCACCGCCGGCTACCCGGGTTCGATCTCCTCCGGCGGCCGCTACGACGGGCTCGTCGCCAAGCTCGGCGGCCCGGACATGCCGGCCTGCGGCGGGTCGATCGGCCTGGAGCGGATCCTCGCCGGACAGGCCGCGGCCGACGCCGAAACCGGTGGCCTGGACGTCGCGCTCACCGTCCTCGGCGCCGAGGACGAGGTGCTGCGGCTGGCGAACCCGCTGCGTGCGCGCGGCCTGCGCACCGGCGTCTACCTGGGCACCTCCGGCAAGCTCGCGCGCCAGCTGAAGTGGGCCAACGACCAGCGCGCGCGCACGGTCCTGATCTACGGCCCGGCCGAGCAGGAGGCGGGCGAGGTCACCGTGCGGGACATGGCGTCCGGCGATCAGACCCGCGTCGCGCTCGACGGCGTGCCCGCCCACCTGCGGCCGTAACCTCAGCGCGGGGTCGATCCGAACGGCAGGTCGTCCAGGCTCGCGCGGAGTTCGTGCAGGTCGGCGAAGGTGCGCGCGGCCCCGTGCTCGGTCAGCTCGGCGGCGGAGAACCCGCCGGTGAGCAGGCCGACGCACGGCAGGCCGATGCGCCCGGCGGCGACGCAGTCCCAGACCGAGTCGCCGATCACCACGGCCTGCTCGCCCCGCACCTTCTCCAGCGCGACCTCCAGCAGGTCCGGTTCCGGTTTGGTGGCCTCGACGTCCTGGGAGCTGGTCCAGTCCCCGGCCAGCTCGCGGCCGTCGATCAGGTCGAGGTAGTGGTCGACGTGGTCCGGTTTGCCCGAGCTGGCCAGCACCACCCGGTAGCCGGCGTCGTGGGCGGCCTGGAGCAGCTCGTGGGCGCCGTCGAGCGCGCACACCTCGGGCAGCATCCCGTCGACCAGCTCCTTCCACTTGGCGCGGACGTCGTCGCCGCAGGAGTCCTCGACCTCCGGCCCGGCGACCTCGGGCACCAGCTGGTCACCGCCCATGCCGATGGCGCGGTGCAGGCGCCACACCGGCACGGTCACGCCGTGGCCGCGGAAGGCGCGGAACCACGCGAGCGCGTGGTGGTAGTTCGTGTCCACCAGCGTGCCGTCCACATCGAGCACGAGAACCTTGGCCATACCGGGCGGATTGCCCAGGGCGCCGGGCCGGGAAACGCTCACCCCAGTGTGCTCACGTACGCGAGCAGCCCCACGACCGGCACCGCGGCGGCCACCAGCCGGAGGTCCGGCCGCGGCGCGGAGCGGAGCAGGCGGACCCCTCCGGCACGAGCGCCACGCCCAGGCCCGCCACCGCGACGAGGGACAGCGCGGTGGTCCCCTTCAGCACGCCGAGCGGCAGGGCCGCCGTCGCCGCCAGCCCGAGGGCCTGGACCGGCCCCAGCACGCGCGCCCGCCAGGCGGCGAACGCGAGCACCGGCCAGCCGAGCAGGATCGTGAACGTCAGGTAGCTGAACAGGTGCGGGTCCCCGTAGGCGTCGCCGACGAACCCGGCGCCGCGATGGCGGGCGAGGGCGGCCTGGTCGAACCCGGCGTGGCAGACCCGCCCGAAGAGCCTGGTCACGACGAGAACCGCGCCGCAGGCACCCCAGCCGGTCCCGGCCCGCGCGGCGAACGCGAGCACCGCCGGGCACAGCAGCAGCATCCCGGCGAGCAACGACAACGGCGCGGCGATCATCGCCGGACCACCGATCCAGCGCAGTTCACGAGTCATGGGGCGAACCTGCCAGCGCCCGTCCGCGGCGAATCGGGCCAGGGCGGACAGTTCCGGCGGCGGGGTCGGACCTGGGTATGACCGCCGCGGGACCGCACCGGCCGGATATCGCGGGCCGCAGCCCGGACCGCCACGGGCACCGCGCTTCCGACCATCACCGCGCCCAGGGCGTGACCGCCATCCCGATATCGCTCGGGCGCCATTGGACCGAGGGATGACCGCCCTGGGCGGACGTGCCTGCCTCACGGAAATGCGCCCTTCCCCGTGGCGGACACGAGCCACCGCCGCTCTCCCGGCCGCGGCCCTGGCCGCCGTGGACGTCGCCGTCGGGGCAACCTGCTGCGCGACGACACCGGCTGGCGGCTGGGCGGGCCGGTGGCGGTCGCGATCGTGCTCGGGCTCGCCGTGCTGCTCCAGCGGCGGTGGCCGGTCCCGGTGCTGGTGGTGTCGTCGGCGGCCGCGTTCCTCGGGGTGCTCTGGGATCCCTTCGCCGCCACCGCGCTGGTGCTCCACGTCGTCGCGCGAGGGCGGGACCGGCTGCTTCCCCTGCTGGGCGCGTGCGCGGTCGTCGCGGCCACCGCCCCCGGCGGCACCCAGCGGGCCGCCCACTCCGCCACACGCACCCGCCGACTCTAGATCCCGAACAGCGGCAGGCAGGGCGGCAAACTCTCGATCGTCACCGGGATCTCGTCGCGCCACGCGTCGCGGCTGAGGCGCAGCCTGTGCTCCACCGCCAGCTTGTCCTGGACCACGTGCCGCGCGACGCCGTCCGGCCGGTAGCCGAGCTTGCGCGACACGGCGAGCGAAGCGGCGTTGTCCTCGAACGCGCCGGACGCCGCCTCCTCCGCGCCGAGCCCGGCGAAGGCCAGGTGCAGCACCGCGCGGCGCATCTCGGTGCCGATGCCCTGGCCCTGGTGCCGCCGGCCGACCCACGAGCCGGTGTGCACCTCGCGGGTGATGGCGAACCGCTTCGCGCTCACGCTCTGCTGGCCGACCACCTGGCCGTCGCGGAAGACGACGAGGTCCAGGCCCCAGTCGTCCGGGCTCCAGCTGCCCAGCCGGAGCCAGTGGAACTGCACGAGCGACCGCGCCACGAGCCCCGGTTCCTGGTCGGTCCACGGGACGAGGAACGGCATCGCGCCCGGATCGTGGATCCCCTCGGCGGCGAGTTCGGCCAGCTCGGCGAGCTCGTCGGGCGCGGGCAGCCGCAGTTCGAGCCGTGGGGTCCGCACGCGGAGCGCGAGCAGCGGGAAGTGATCGGCCAGCATCGGCTCATCCTGGCTCAGGAGCTGCCGCGCGGGAACACCATTTCCGGGTAACGCGGCGACGGGCCGTCCAGCAGGTGGTCGTCGCGGCCGCGCAGCCACCGGTCGAAGAACGACGCCACGTACGCGCGCTGGGTGCGCACGGCCGTCGCCGGGTGGAGGGTGCCCAGCGGCACGCCCAGCTGCGGCAGCAGGGCCGCGGCGTCGGTGAAGGACGCGTGCTCCGAGCCGAGCAGCTTCAGCTGCCGCGCCCAGCCGTGCGTCGCGGCGAGGAAGGCCGTCCAGCCGGGGCCGGTGTCGGTCTCGCCGTCCTTGCCGACCAGCAGGAACGGCCCGTGCAGGCCGTCCGCCGCCGGGGGCATGAGGCTGCCGTCGAACCACGTCAGGTTCCCGTCCAGGTTCACCCCGGCCACCACGCGCGGGTCGGCCGCCATCGTCAGCGCCGCGGCCGCCCCGCCCATCGAGTGGCCGATCATGCCGACCCGGCTCACGTCCAGGCGGCTCGACAGCGCGTCCAGCACGAACCGCGTGTCCGCGACCCGCACGCCGAGCGCCTTGCGCAGGAACGCGTCAGGCTCGCCGGGGTCGACCATGGTCCGCACCGAGCCGTCCGGGAACTCCACCTCCGGCGACTCCCACGTGTGGTCGATGCTCACCACGACGTACCCGCGGCCGGCCAGGTCTTCGGCCGTCGCGGTGCCCCAGGTGCGCGGCTCGCCCAGCCCGGGCGAGTAGACGATCACCGGGTGCCGCCCGGGCACCGGCACGGCGTCGCGGCGCGCGTTGGTCCGCACCGACGCCCAGTCCGTGGCGGGCACGCCGAGACCCAGCAAACCGTTGGCGGTGACCGCGTCGAAGTGCGCCGCGGCGCCGGGCAGCATGTAGGGCGCCGGGCGCCCCGGGCCGGGCAACGCGGGGTAGTGCAGCGTCACCATCAGCTCGCGCGGGCCGCCGCGCCACGGGTCGGTGCGCGCCGGGTCGACCAGGTGCAGGGCGGTCTCCCCCACCCGGTACGGACCGGTGGGCTGGGGCAACGCGAGCTTCGGCGCCGCGGACACCGGCACCGCCGCGGCGAGCAGCACCGTCACGGCGAGCACGAGAGATCTCCGGATCATGCCGGTGATGGTGCTCGGTCCCGGCGGCCCGGGCATCCGGGAACACCCTGAAACCGGCCCCGGAATCGGCGTCCGGTCTACAGTGGAATCACGTCGAGATCGCCGGGCGCGATGATGGTGCCCCGGTAACCGATCGCGTCCGCCGCCGCCTTCGCCTTCCCGAGGTAGACGGAGGCGGGCTGCGGCACCGGCGTGTAGTGGCAGAACACGAGCGTCCGCACGCCGGCCGCCTTCGCCACCGCGGGCACGTCCGTCACGTTCGAGTGCGCCTCCAGCAGGTGCCGGCGCAGCGCCTCGCCCTGGTCCGGGGGCAGCGTGTTCGCGATCGCGTCGACCTGGTCGTTGTCCTGGACCTCGTGCACCAGCACGTCACAGCCCCGCGCCAGCTCGATGAGGTTCGGGTCGGGAGCGGCGGTGTCGCCGGAGAAGACCACCCGTTTGCCGCTGCGCTTGAGCGTGAACCGGTAGGCGTAGGCGTTCTTCACCTCGGGGCCGTGGAACACGCGCGTCGCGTCGACCACGACGTGCTCGTCCTCCATCACGTGGGTGATCCGGGCGCCCACCGACACGTCCCGCGCCCGCAGCCGCGGGAACTCCGGGAACCCGCCACCGGTCTCGAACAGCTCCACGTCCTGGCCGAACAAGGTCTTCAGGCCGGCGACCTTGCGGCTCATCCCGGGCGGCCCCCACAGCCCGAGGTCGCTCAGGGCGGTGGGGGCGTTGGTCCAGCCGTGCAGGACCAGGTCCGGCAGCCCGGAGGTGTGGTCGAGGTGGTGGTGCGTGACGAACAGGTTGCGCACCGACGCGAAGGTCAGCCCCGCGGCCACGAGCTGCCGGGTGGTGTCCAGACCGCAGTCGACGAGGTAGGTGCGGCCGCCGGTGACCAGCGCGAGGGCGGGCTTGGCGCGGCCGGCGTTGACCTTCGGCCCGCCGTCCACGCCCAGCATGACGAGCCGGTCGCCGGTCGCGGCCTGGGCGGGTGCGGCGGTGAGCGTGCTCCCCGCCAGCAGCGCCCCGCCTGCGGCGAGGCTCATCTTCAGGGCGGAACGGCGCGAGGCCGGGCGGTCGCACATCGGGGCTCCTTCGATCCGAGGGAGCTGCAGTATCGGATGACCCGCGCACCCCGATCAGCCCGCGTTCCATTGGTTGGCCCGCCCGTCGTGGACCACCTCGAGCGACCAGGGCCGGTCCTGCGTGTGCAGGGCCCAGTAGTGCTCGGCGATGTCGTCCGGGTCGAAGGCCGTGCCCGGGGCGACCGGCCCGGCGACCGTCACCGACGCCACGTGCACCCCGGCGGCCCCGTACTGGGCGTCGAGCAGGGCGACGAGCGTGCGGACCCCGGCCTTGCCCAGCGACAGGCTCACGTACCGCGGGTCGGGCTCCGGCATCCCGCCGGTGACGAGGATCGTGCCGCTGCCCCGGGCGGCCATCGCGGGCGCGACGTGCGCCGCGGCGGTCAGCGCGCCGACGACGTTCACCGCCCACGCGTCCAGCTGCGCCCGCGCGGGCAGCTCCCCCGGCGCGTCCGGCTGGATGATCGCCGCGTTGTAGACCAGCACGTCCGGCGTGCCGAACTCCGCGGCCGCCGCGTCCAGGGCTTCCCGCAGGGCGTGCTCGTCGGTGCTGTCGGCGACGAAACTGCGCGCCCCCGGCAGGGTCCGTTCGGTCCGCGCCACGAGCGCGACGGGCAACCCCTCGCGCGCGAACCGCCTCGCCACAGCCTGCCCGATACCCGGCCCCGCGCCGATGACAACCACTCCACTCATGCGGCGACGGTAAAAGGCTGACACAGTGACAAGGTCAACGCCGCACGATCGCGACGGTGCCCGCGAGCCCTCCAGGTTGATCCCGGCGGCACCCGCGTCGAGGACGGCGGTGCCCGTCGCGGCCACGTCCCGGGCCGTTCCCCGTAACCGTTCTCGATGTCGGCGCTGACCGGCACGTCCACCGCGGCGGCGACGCGCCCCACGGCGCCGTTCATCGTGCCGGGACCGCAACGGGCCAATCAGTTCGAGCACCGTGGACCACACCGATCCAACACCGGGCCGGGCCGAAACCTCCGCTCACGTGAGTGACCCGCGAGCGGGGGACGTGGCGTTTTCGCCGATCCGGTCCGGGTAGCCGGGGCGCCGAGGAGGTAGCCATGAACATGTTCGACAAGGCCAAGGACGCCCTGGGCAAGAACCCGGACAAGGCGGACCAGGGCATCGACAAGGTGGCCGAGGCCGCCAAGGACCGCTTCGGTCAGCACGCCGACAAGATCGACCAGGCGTCGCAGAAGGCCAAGGACTTCGCGCGCGGGCAGCAGGAACAGCCGCCACCGCAGTGAGGAAGTCCACAATGGAATGAGCCCTTCGGGGCGAGGTGTTCGTCCCGGAGGGCTCTTCCCCGCACGCGCGCCGAGGGAGGATGCTGGGCCGCGTGTCCAGACCAGACCTGAACCCGGTGGCGCTGCACCCCGGCGTCATCGCCTTCCACCAGCCGCCCGGCGGCTGGTTCGTCAGCAACGCCGGACTCGTCGCCGGCCGGGACGCCGCCCTGCAGATCGACACGTTCGCGACCGAGCCGCTGAACCGGCGGCTGGAGACCGCGATCGACGCCTACCTCGAACCGGGCACGCGCCGCACCGTCGCGCTGACCCACGCCCACGGCGACCACGCCCACGGAGCCGGACGGCTGGCCGCCGCGGGCACGACGATCCTGGCCACCCCGCCGGCCGCGGGCGAGGTGCTGTCCGGGCCGCACACGTACGACTTCCTGTTCAGCTGCGACTGGGGCGCGATCGACCCGCCGTCCGGCATCTCCCCGGTCACCGAGCCGCGGGACCTCGACCTCGGCGGCACGTCGGTGACGGTCGTGCCGGTGCCCGGGCCCGCCCACACGCACGGCGACCTGGTGGTCTGGCACGCGGAGTCGGGCACGCTGTTCACCGGCGACCTGCTGTTCCTGGGGGTCACGCCGCTCGCGCTCGCCGGGTCGATCGCCGGGTGGCTGGAGGCGCTGACCTGGCTGGAAACCTTCGGCGCCACGACGTACGTGCCCGGCCACGGCCCGGTGACCGCGGCGGCGGACGACCCGGTCGCGGACGTGCGGGAGTACTTCGAGTGGCTGCGCGAGGCGGTCGCCGGGTCCGCGGACTTCGCCGCGATCGAGGCGGCCGCCCGGGCGCGCTGGCCGGCGTGGGGCGCCGGCGAGCGGCACGGGGTCAACGCGCGGATCGCGTACGCGCAGGCCCACGGCGTGGAACTGGACTTCCCCGCCGGGGTCCGGGACCTGCTGAGCAGCGCCGCCGCGCACGGCGAGCCGATGACCGAGACCGGCCTGATCCGCCTCGACCTCTGAGGCGTCAGCGGATCTTCTCGCCGTAGACGCGCTCGACCTTCAGCGTCATCAGCACCCGGCGGTCGGACACCATGACCTCGCGATACTCGTTCCAGTCCGGGTGCTCGCCCGCGGCCGCGCGGTAGTAGTCGACCAGCGCTGCGACCTCGGGGCCGTGCGGGTCGGTGCCCGGGCCGGTGAGGGTGACGCTGCCCTCGGCGGTCGCCCACGCCCAGCCGTCGGCGCTGGTGACCTCGAGCGCCGCGCGCGGATCGCGGCGGAGGTTGCGGGTCTTGGCCCGGCCCTCCGTCATGGACACGTAGATCAGGCCGGCGTCGCGGTCGTAGTACGGCGTGACGGGCGACAGCTGCGGCAGGCCGTTGGCCTTGATGGTCGCCAGGACGGCGATCCGGCTCTCGGCGAGCAACTGGTGCGGGTCGAAGGACGTGGTCATGCGGACTCCTTGTCGCGGAACTGTTCGATCACCGAGGCGTAGCTGTCGCCGCCGTGCCCCGCGGACACCGCGCGCCGCGCGGCCGCGCGGACGAGCGCCGGCAGCGCGGGGTCGCCCCCGGCGTCCTCGCTCTCGTGGACGACGTGCTCGATGGCGGCCAGGTGGGTGCCGAGGGTGGCGTCGAGTGCCGGGTAGGTGCCCTCGTCGATCTGGCGCGCATACCCGGGCAACCACCCGGCGACCGTGTCGATTCCCGCGCGGGCGAACGGGAGGAACGAGTCCGCCGGCACCCCCGCGGCGCCGAGCAGGGCGGCGCTGTGCAGGAAGCCGTTCAGGATGCCGTACATCAGGCCCAGCACGGCCGTCTCGTGCAGCGCCGACAGGGCGGGGTCGTCGCCGAGGAAGGTCGCCGTGCCGAGGTCGCGCAGGATCTGCTCGTGCTCGTCGAAGGCCGCCCGCGCTCCGCTGTAGACGATGGCCGCCTCCGGCGTGCCGATGGCGGGCGGGGCGGCCATGATCGCGCCGTCCAGGTACCGGCCCGGGTGGCGCGCCGCCGTCTCCCGCGCCTCCCGGGAGGTGCCTGAGCTCAGGTTCACCAGGACGCGGTCGCCGAGCTCGCCGGCCACCGGGTCGAGGATTTCCCGCACGGCATCGGCGCCGGTGACGCACACGATCACCAGCGGGCTCGCCGTCACGGCGTCACGAACGGATCCGGCGCGGGTCGCCCCCTGCGCGACCAGGGCGTCCGCCTTGGCCGGCGAGCGGTTCCACACCGTCGTGGCGTGACCGGCGCGCACCAGCGCACCGGCGAGCGCCTGGCCCATCAGCCCCAGGCCGAGCACGGTCACGGAGTTCTTCGTCATGGCACGATGGTCGGGGTTCACACCGGTATGAAGGTCAAGGAGGAACCGGCGTGCTGATCGGCGAGCTCGGCAGGCGGACCGGGGTCAACACCCACCAGCTGCGCTACTACGAGGCCCAGGGCCTGCTGAAACCGGACCGGGGCACCAACGGCTACCGCGAGTACGGCGAGGACGCCGTGGTGACCGTCACACAGATCCGGAACCTGCTGGACGCCGGGTTGTCCACGGAGGAGATCGGGGTGCTGCTGCCCTGCGCCAGCGGGGCCGCGCCGGACCTGGAGCCGTGCGACGAGCTGCTGGCAGTCCTGCGCGGCAGGCTGCACGGGCTGGACGACCACATCGGCACGCTCCTCCGGGCGCGCCAGACCCTGCACGGCTACCTCGAAGCCGCGGAACACCGGCGAGCCGGCGAGACCGCACCGGTCTGACCGGGACAAGGGCTGTCCAGGGGGATCACTCCGAGCCCGGGTACAGGTGCCCCATCAGCTCCAGCACCTCGTCGATCATCTTGCGGGCCTTCGCCTTCGACGGGGCCGCCGCGACCTCGCGGCCCGCCTCCGTCGCCATCGCCGTCAGGCACAGCACCAGCATGTCCGACAGCGGCCGCTCGTGGCCGTTGACCAGCGTCGAGTTCGCGTGCAGCCACTCGCGGAACCGCTGCCGCGTCAGCAGCCCGAACCCGGCCGGCCCGCTGCCGGACAGGAAGATCCGCGCCAGCTGCCGCTCCTCCCAGCACCCCTCCAGGTACGCCCGGGTACCGGCGATGAACAGCCGCAGCGCGTCCTCCTCCCCCGCCGCCAGCGCGCTCCGGAACGCGCGCGCCGACCGGTGCTGCTGCCGCCGCGTGTACTCGTCGTACAGCGTGATCCACAGGTCCGACTTGGCGGTGAAGTGGTGGTAGAGGCTGCCGATGCTGGCACCCGCCCGGTCGGCGATGTCGACCAGCTTGGCGTCCTCGTAACCGGAGGCGACGAACACCTCGCGGGCAGCGTCGAGCAGGGCGGCGCGCGTGATCTGCGCCCGCGTGCTCCCGGTGGTGGCCTCGGTCATACCCCGATTGTGCCGGACCGCACGGCTCGCGCCGGTCCCGGCGTGACGTGAGCCCCGCCGGGACGCGGCGCCCACCTCACGCCGCCGGCACGCCGTTGGCCGGCGCCGCCGGTTGCGGCGTCGTGTACGGCACCACCGGGCCGTCGCCGCCGTCGGTGGTCAGCGGCGTGCCGGACAGCACCTGCTGCCCGCCGCGGATGGTCGAGATCTGCCCGCCGGTGTAGCCGGCGTGCGAGTCCGGCCCGTACCGGAACGGCACCAGGCCCGGCCCGGTGAACCCGCCCTTGTTCAGCGCGTCGATCAGCCCCTGCCGCGTCAGGTCCTTGCCCGCGGCCTGCAGCACCTGCGCGAACGTGTAGGCGTAGGACATCGCGTAGATGACGTTGCCGTCGAACGGCAGGTTCGGGATGTAGGTGTCGTGCACCTTCTTGAACAGCTGGATCCACGAGTTGTCCGCGCTGCTGCTGGCCGGCAGGTAGGCGCTGCTGACCAGCCCTTCGACCAGGTCGCTGCCCTTGACCGAGGCGCCGCTCTGCTTGGCGAAGTTCTCCAGCAGCCCGGACACCGTCACCGGGTCCGCGCCGACGCTGGACGCGATCAGCTGCGGGTTGTAGCCCAGCTTCAGCGCGGTCAGCTTGAACAACGCGGTGTAGGCCGGGATCGTCTCCAGCACCACGACCTCCGCGCCGCTGCGCGCGATCGCCGACACCTGGGCGGCGACGTCGGTGTTGCCCGGCTGGTACGGCTGCCGCGCCACGACCAGGCTCTGGTCGATGAACTTGTCCAGCCCCTTCATGCCGTCGGCGCCGAAGTCGTCGTCCTGGTAGAAGTAGGCGACCTTCTTGCCGGCGAAGTTCTTCGCCACGTAGTCGCCGAGGATCTTGCCCTCGACCGTGTAGTCGGGCTGCCAGCCGTAGGTGTAGGGGTTGCGGTCCGGCTGGTCCCAGCAGGTGCAGCCGGACGCGACGAACAGGTCCGGCACGCGTGAGCTGTTGAGGAAGTCCACGACCTTGGTGTGGGTCGGCGTGCCGAGCGCGCCGACCATCGCGAACACCTTGTCCTCCAGCACCAGCTGCTTGGTCAGCGTCACCGTGTTCGCCGGGTTGTAGGCGTCGTCGACGTACTTCAGGTTGATCTTGCGCCCGTGGATGCCGCCGTTGGCGTTGATGTAGTCGAACATCGCCTTCGCGGCCGGCCCCTGCTCGCTGTAGCCGGGCGCCGCGTTGCCGGTCAGCGGCAGGGTGCTGCCGATCAGCACCTCGGTGTCGGTCACGCCGGGCGTGCTGCCGCCACCGCCACCACCACCGCCGCACGCCGTCAACGTGAGGGCGAGCGCCGCGGTGAGCGCGACCGCCGCGCGCGGGCGTCTGGACAGGACCATCTCGTCTCCTTCAGTTCGTGCGGTTACGGCGGAGCAGGCGGCCGATCCGGCGCACCCCGGACTGGATGCCGCCGGGGAAGGCCAGGATGACCAGGATCAGGACCAGTCCATAAAGGACCAGCGGGATGTTGGCGTAGACCGCGCGCGGCAGGTCGGCCTGCTGCGCGAGATCGGTGGACCAGTTCGGCAGCAGCGTCACGATCACCGCGCCGTACACCGCGCCGGCGAGGCTGCCCAGCCCGCCGAGCACCGCTGCGGTGAGCAGCGACAGCGACAGGGCCAGCGTGAACGCCCCGGGCGCGGCGAGGTTGTTGACGATCGCGAACAGGCCACCGGCCAGCCCGGCACAACCGGCGCTGACGCAGAACGCGAGGATCTGGGTGCGGGCGACGTGCACGCCGGACAGGGCGGCGGCGTCCTCGTCCTCGCGGACCAGCCGCATGTCCCGGCCCAGCCGGCTGCGGCTGAGGTTGGCGAGCAGGAACAACACGATCACCAGGCAGATGCCGCAGATCCAGGCCTGCCACCGCTCCAGCGGGAACGTCTCGCCGAGCGACAGCGGCGGCACCGGCGGGCTGACGATCAGCCCGTTCGCGCCGCCGAGGACGTCGCGCAGGCCGTGGTAGTCGGCCAGCGACGGCAGCCCCACCGCGAGGGCGAGCGTCGCGCCGGCCAGGTACGGCCCGCGCAGCCGCGCCGCGGCCACCCCGACCAGCGCGCCGACCAGCGCGGTGCCGGCGGTCGCCACGATCAGCACCGGCACCAGGCTCCACTCCGCGTTCTCCAGCAGCAGCGCGGAGGTGTAGGCGCCGACGGCGACGAACGCGCCGTGCCCGAGCGAGATCTGTCCACTGAGGCCGGACAGCACCGTCAGGCCGGCGACGGCGATGGCCATGTAGGCGATCTGGGCCAGCTGCAGGTTCGCGAACGGGTCCAGCGCGATCGACACCAGCCAGAACCCGGCCAGCCCGAGCACCGCCCAGCACCCGTGGCGCAGCAACGTCGAGCGCCGCCACACCGGCACCCGGGGCGTCTCCCGCCGGGGTGCCTGCGTTTCCGTCATCGTCATACCCGCCGCCTCGCTCCCGCGCCGAACAACCCGTGCGGCCGCACCATCAGCACCACGATGAGCACGACCAGCGCGCCCAGCGTCACGATGTCCGGGCCCAGGTAGCCCGAGACGAAACTGAGCACCAGGCCCAGCGCGAGCCCGCCGACGACCGCGCCCGGCGGGCTGTCCAGCCCGCCGATCACGGCGGCGGTGAACCCGAACACCAGCACCGCGTCGAACGCCGTCGGACTGACGAAGGTGCTCGGCGCGATCAGGACCCCGGCGATCGCGCCGGCCACCGCGGCCAGCGCCCAGCCGACGGTCAGCATCCGGCCGACCCGCACCCCCAGCAGCCGGGCCACCTCCGGCGCGAACGCCGTCGCCCGCATCCGCAGCCCGGCCGAGGTCCGGCGGAACACCACCGCCAGCACCACCATCACGGCGAGCACCACGAGCACGATCCACAGGTCGTTGGGCGAGAACAGGATCTGGCGCCCGCCGGCCTGGAACCCGGCGATCGAGAACGCGGGCGGGTAGGACTGCGGGGTGCCGCCGAACACCATCCCGGCGATGCCCTGCAGCCCGACCAGCAGGCCGAACGTGACCACCACGGCGTCCAGCGGCGGCCGCTTGGCGACCGGCCGGATCAGCACCCGCTCCACGACCGCGCCGAGCACGAGCCCGGCGGCGATCGCGACGGCCAGCGCCAGCCAGTAGGACCCGCCGTTGCTGACCACGGTGTAGCCCAGGAACGTCGTGATCATCAACATCCCGCCCTGCGCGAAGTTGACGATGCGGGTGGAGCGCCAGATCAGCACCAGGGCCAGCGCGACCGCGGCGTACACCGCGCCGCTGGTCAGCCCGGCGAGCGTCAAGTCGAGGAACCGTCCCATCACATCTCCAGGTAGGCCCGGCGGACCCGGTCGTCGGCGGCCAGCCGGGCGGCTTCGTCGTCGGCGACCTTGCGGCCGACGTTGAGCACGACGGCGCGGTCGGCCACCGACAGCGCCGTGCCCGCGTTCTGCTCGACCAGCAGCAGGGTCAGACCGGTTTCGGCACGCAGGCGGCGCAGCGTGGCGACGATCTGCGCGGCGGTGCGCGGCGCGAGCCCGAGCGACGGCTCGTCGAGCAGCAGCAGGTCGGGACGGCTCATCAGGGCGCGGCCGATCGCGAGCATCTGCCGCTCGCCGCCGGACAGCGTCTCCGCGCGCTGGTGCCGCCGCTGCTCGAGCGGCGGGAACAGCTCGAACATCCGCGCCACGCCGGTGCGCAGCCACGCCCGGTCCCGCCGCCACAGCCCGCCCAGCCGCAGGTTCTCCTCGACGGTCAGCTCGACGATCACGCCGCGGCCCTCGGGCACGTGCGCAACGCCCAGCCGGACCAGGTCCTCCGGGCCGTGACGCGTGATGTCCCGGTCGTTCAGGCGCACCGACCCGGACTTGGGCCGCAGCAGCCCGGACAGCGAGCGCAGCAGCGTCGTCTTGCCGGCGCCGTTCGCGCCGAGCACCGCGGTGATCGAGCCGCGTTCCACCGTCATGTCGATGTCGTGCAGCGCGCGCACCGGTCCGTACTCGGCGACCAGGCCGCTGACCTCAAGCATCGGCCGCCACCGCCTCGCCGAGGTAGGCGCGCTGCACGGCCGGGTCCTCCCGCACCCGCGCGGGCGTCCCGGTGGCGATCACCTCGCCGAAGTCGAGCACGACGAGCCGGTCGCAGAGGTTCATCACGAACTCCATGTGGTGCTCCACGAGCATGACCGTGGTGCGCTGCCGCAACCCGCGCACGATCTCGGCCAGCTCGCCGGTCTCGGCGGCGGACAGCCCGGCCGCGGGTTCGTCGGGGAGCAGCAGGCGCGGTTCGCTGATCAGCGCGCGGGCCAGCGCGACGCGCTTGCGGATGCCGTAGGGCAGGCTCGCGCACGGGCGGTGCGCGGCGTCGGCGATGCCGAACTGCTCCAGCATCCCCATCGCCTGGTCCCGCAGCCGCAGCTCGTGCCGCTCGGCCCACGGCGAGGCGAGCAGCGCGCCGACCGGGCCGGTGCGCGAGCGGTGCGTGGCACCGGCGGCGACGTTGTCCAGCGCGCTGAGGTTGGGGAACAACCCGAGCCCCTGCAGGGTGCGGGCGATGCCGAGCCGGGTGAGCCGGTGTGGCCGGGGCACGAGCCGGTGCCCGTCGAAGGACAGGGTGCCGGAGTCCGGGCGGACGAACCCGCAGATCGTGTTGAACAGGGTCGTCTTGCCGGCGCCGTTGGGACCGATGACGCCGAGCACCTCCCCTTCGGTCACCTCGAGCGAGACCGCCTGGAGGACCTTCAACCCGCCGAAGGACACGTTCAGCTCGTCCACTCGTAGCAACGGAGCGTGCTGCGCCATTTCTCGCGACCACCGCCTCTTCGCAGGTGCGTAAAACAGAATCAGGTTCGGTTTGGAGGGACCGTACACACATCGGGCTGTCTTGCACAGCCCCTTCGGACAATCCGCTCGAGCGTGATCGAACAGAACCCAGTTCCACACTTTTGCCTTGACCGGGCACCGTGCTATACCGGCCTGAGCGCCACGAGGAGGTGGCGCACGAGCCTGGGGGTTCTCCCGTGTTGCGTGCACTGGTGCTGGCCGCCGCGCTGACGGCGCCGCTGCTCACCGTCCCGGCGGCGGTCGCGGCCCCGCCCCGGCTGACCGTGGAATCCGTGTCCAACCCGCACCCCGACCTGGTCAGCGGCGGGCAGGTGCTGGTCCGGGTGCCGGCGGCACGGGACGTGCGGGTGACGGCCAACGGGCGCGACGTCACCGGCGCGTTCAAGCAGACCGGCGACACACTGCTGGGCCTGGTCGACGGCCTGCCGGACGGCGCCACCGAGATCGTCGCGAGCGCGCCGGGGCGGGGCCGCGCGAGCCTGCGGGTCACCAACCACCCGATCACCGGACCGGTGTTCTCCGGGCGGCAGCAAGAGCCGTTCTACTGCGAGACGCAGGCGTACGGGCTGCCGGCCGCAACCCCGCCGCTGTGCACCGCGCCGACCCGGGTCAGCTACCAGTACCGGACGACCGGCGGGCAGTTCCGGCCGCTGGCCGATCCCGCGTCCCGGCCGGCGGATCTCGCCTCGGTCAACGGGATGCCCTACATCGTGCGGGTGGAACGCGGCACGATCGATCGCGCGGTCTACGAGATCGCCGCGCTGACGGACGGCACCGCGCCGTCCCCGTTCACCGTGGAGCGCGGCTGGAACGAACGGCTCGTCTACACCTTCGGCGGCGGCTGCAATTCCGGGTTCCACCAGGGCGCCTCGACCGGCGGGGTGCTCAACGACCTGTTCCTGTCGCAGGGTTACGCGGTGGCCTCGTCGAGCCTGAACGTGCTGGACAACAACTGCAGCCCGATCATCTCCGCGGAGGCGGCGATGATGGTCAAGGAGCACTTCACCGAGACGTACGGGCCGGTGCGGCACACGATCGGCTGGGGCGGGTCCGGCGGCGCGATCCAGCAGTACGACATCGCCGAGAACTACCCGGGCATCCTGGACGGCATCATCCCCGGCATCTCCTACCCCGACCCGCTCAGCACCGGCGGGCCGGTCACCGACTGCCGCCTGCTCAACCGGTACTTCGCCGGGCCGGGCAGCTCGTTCACTCCCGAGCAGCGGGTGGCGGTGGCCGGGTTCCACACCTACAGCACGTGCGTGTCGTGGGAGCAGACGTTCGCCAACCGCGCGACGGCGACCGGCAGCTGCAGCCCGCTGATCCCGGTGCCGGAGCGGTGGGATCCGGTGTCCAATCCGGACGGTGTCATCTGCAACTCCAACGAGCAGCTGGTGAACCAGCTCGGGCGCGATCCGCGGACCGGGTTCGCGCGGAGCACGCTGGACAACACCGGGGTGCAGTACGGGCTCGCGGCGTTGCGATCGGGGCGGATCTCCGCGGCGCAGTTCGTGGACCTGAACGCCTCGATCGGCGGGCTGGACTACACGGGCGCCCCGGTTCCGCAGCGCAGCGCGGCCGATCCGAAGGCGCTGTCGGCGGCCTACCGGTCGGGGCTGTTCAACTCGGCGTCGCTGGGGTTGCGCACGACGCCGATCATCGACCAGCGCACGGATCTGGACCTGGCCGGGTTCGGGGCCGACATCCACACGACCGAGTGGTCGTTCGTGATGCGGGAGCGGCTGCGGCGCAGCGGGACGGCGGAGAACCAGGTCATCATCGCGAGCCGTCCGGCCGACGCGGCGGTGGCGGCTCGCTACGAGCTGGACGCGATGGACCGCTGGCTGACGGCGATCGGCAACGACCGGTCGCCGCGCGGCGCGCAGCAGAAGGTGGTGGCGAACCGGCCCGCGGACCTGGGTGACGGGTGTTACGTGTCGGCGACCGAGCGGTTGCGGGAGCCGTTGACCTACCCGTCCAGCGGGCGGTGCGGGGAGTTGTTCCCGGTGGCCGCGAACCCGCGTCTGGTGGCTGGTTCGGGGCTGGCGATGGAGGCGCTGAAGTGCCGCCTGAAGCCGATCGACTTCCGCGACTACCCGGTGGGTTTCACCCGTGAGGAGCAGCGGCGGTTGCGTGCCGCGTTCCCCGACGGGGTGTGCGACTGGGGCAAGCCGGGCGTGGGCGCGCGGAAACCGGCCGGGGTCTGGCAGAGGTACTAGCCGGGTGAACGTCTCCGACGCGTCCGTCGACTTCGGACACCTGGTGCGGCGGCGGCCGTCCGCCGTGGTGCGCCCGCGCTCGGCCGCGGAGATCGCCGGTGTCGTCCGGAGCGCGGCGGCGGACGGTGTGCCGGTCGCGGCGCGGGGACGCGGTCACTCCGGGTACGGGCAAGCGTTGACGGACGGTGTCGTGGCCGACATGTCCACGCTGGCGGCGGTGCACGAAGCAGGTGACGACCGGATCGTGGTGGACGCGGGCGCGGGGTGGGACGCGGTGCTCGCGGCGGCGTGGGAGCGCGGGCGCACGCCGCCGGTGCTGACCGACTACCTGGGGTTGTCGGTGGGCGGCACGTTGTCGGCCGGCGGGATCGGCGGGACCAGCTTCCGGCACGGGTTGCAGACCGACACGGTGCTTTCGCTGGAGGTCGTCACGGGTGATGGTGTGGTGCGGACGTGCGGGCCGGGGGACGAGCTGTTCGCGGCGGTGCTGGGCGGGCTGGGCCAGTGCGGGATCATCACGCGTGCCACGCTGCGGCTGGTCCCCGCACCGGCGCACGTGCGCCGTCAGGAGCTGGACTACGACACGGTGGCGGCGGCGGCGCTCGATCAGGTCCGGTTCATCTCCGAGGACCGGTTCGACTTCGTGCAGGGGCAGGTTCGTTTTGGCGGCTCCGGGCGGCGGGTGTTCCTGGAGACGTACTCCGAAGGGGGCGGGGACCTGCCGTTCCTGGAGTTCCAGCACCGGCTGGACGCCGCGGAGGCGCTGCTGACCGGGACCGGCGCGTGGTTCCACCCGCACCCGTGGTGGAACTGCTTCCTGCCCGAGCCGGCCGCGGTGGACTTCCTGAGCACGCTGGTGGAGCGGCTGAGGCCGGAGGATCTCGGCGAGGCCGGGTGTGTGCTGTTCTACCCCGTCTTCACCGGCCGGGTGCGGGCTCCGCTGGTGCGTCTGCCGGCCGAGCGGATCGCCTTCCTGGTCGCGCTCCTGCGCTTCCCCCCGGACGACGCCGCGCTGGCGGCCCGGCAGGTCACGGAGAACCGCCGCTTCTACGAGGAGGCCCGCGAGCTGGGTGGAGTGACGTACCCGATCGGCGCGATCCCCTTCACGCCCCCGGACTGGCACCACCACTTCGGCGACCAGTGGCCGTCCCTGCGAGCATGGAAGTCCCGCTACGACCCGGCGGGCGTGCTGACCCCGGGACCGGGGATCTTCTGAGGGGCCTCAGTTACCCGGACCAGGAAGCCCCAGCCGCTCCAGGCACTCCCCGCTGCCCCACCACGCGCAACACCCCCACCGGCGCCAGTCAGCCAACCGCGCCACCCGCGCCGGGCGCTCCCCAGCCACTCCCCCACTCGCGGCGGTGAACCCGGCCCAAGCCCCTCCACCAGACACGGCAGCTCAGCCACCCACGCCAGGCACTCCCCGCTGCCCCACCACGCGCAGCACCCCCACCAC
>NZ_PQHY01000102.1:0-21176 GCF_003385175.1 Amycolatopsis ruanii | reverse complement strand
GCATTACGGTGTGACACGAGAGCCTCCGGCCTGGCGTGGGTCCTAGACAAGCCACACCCCAACCGGAGGCTCTCCCCATGTCAACACCAGCCAGCCGCTACCAACGTCCTGGCCAAGTACAGCTAGGACGGGCCCTCGAAGCCTGCGGATGAGGGTGGCCGGCGTGCTGCCTACGCCATGCCCTCCTCGATGGCCAGGCGCGTCAGTTCCGGGCGTCGGCGGCGGCCCGTCTTGTCTCGGATGCGGTCCAGGTACGACCGCACCGTCCGGACGCTGATCGACATGGCCTCGGCGATGTCGTCGTCCCGCTCGCCGGCCGCGACCAGTGACAACACCTGCCGCTCGCGGTCGGACAGCACGCTGCTCACCCCGGCCCGCGGGCGCGTCGAGTCGAGCAGGTAGGACGCCAGCGTCGGCGAGACGTACGAGTTCCCGGCGGCGATCTCGCGGATCGCGTGCAGGATGTCGTCGCCGTCGGCGTCCTTCGACAGGTACCCGCGGGCGCCGGCGGAGACCGCGCCCAGCACCTCCTCCTGGCCGGCGTGCGCGGACACCACCAGCACCTTGTGCCCCATCCGCACGACCTCCTGCACGGCCTGCGAATCGGTCACCCCACGCAGCTTGAGGTCCAGCACGACGACGCACCCGGCCGGTTCCTGGCTGCTCGCGAACGCGGCGACGGACTCGGCGACGGGCCCCAGCTCGATGTCACCAGCCCCGGACAGCACGTTCGCGACCGCGTAGCGGTACAGCGGGTGGTCCTCGATCACGCCGACCCGGATGGCCATCGGACCTCACTCCCTGTGGGCATTTTTCCCGGCAGCGAATGCCGGTTCCCCGTTTATTCTGTACCAGGAGCAAGGAGAAGCGAGTTGACCGCTGCCGACGCGGGGGTCTCCGCCGGTGGCGGGACCGCACCCGCCCCACCCCGGACCCGCCGGTTCACCATGGCGCCGTTCGTGCTGCCCATCGGCTTCGCCCAGATCGCGATCTGGGAATCCGCCCTGGTCGCCGCGCTGCTCGCGGTCCACGACGTGCTGCCCGCGAAGCTCGTGGTGACCGTGCTGGCGCTGCTGGTGATCGCCGCGACGTCCGTCCGGTTCGCGGGACGCCACCTCGCCGGCTGGGCGCTGACGTGGGTGTCGTACCGGTTGCTGCAGCACGACGAACGCCGCCAGGCCGCCGATCCGCTGTACGTCCTCGCCCACGACTTCCGGTTGCGCCAGCACGTCGACCGCGCCGGGAACCGCTTCGGGGTGGCCGGGGCCGGGGACGGCTGGACGACGGTGATCCGGCTGCGTGAGGGCGTCGAGCCGGACGTGCCGACGGTGCTGGACCTGCTGCGCGCGGCGTGCGACAACCCGGAGATCCCGCTGGCGGGCGCCCAGCTGCTGGTGCGGACCAGCTTCGGCGAGCGGACGTTCCTGATCGCGGTGCGGTACCGGGCGAGCGAGGCGCCGCTGGCGGCGCTGGCCCGCCGCGGCGGGGAGGCCGGCGAGCTGCGGGCGACGACCCGCGCGGCGCTGGCGCTGATGGGCGCGCTCGCCAAGGCCGGGTACGGCAGCACGCTGCTGGAGGCCGGTGAGCTGGCGGCCGAGCTGCGCGCCACCGTCGGCACGGACTCGCCGGCACCGGTGACCGACGGCTGGCGGTCGTGGTCGGCGGGCGGCACCGCCCAGGCCGGGTTCGCCCCGCTGACCCGGGACGACGTGCCCGTGCTGCTGACCTCGACGGCCCGCGGCGCGGCGCTGACGGTGACCTCGTACACCTTGCGGCGCAACCACTTCGGGCGGCTCGTGGAGGACGTCACGCTGCGCCTGGCCCGCTACGCCGGCACGCGGCGGCCGCCCCGCGCCCGTGATCTGGACGTGCCGGTGGTGCCGCTGTACGGCAGGCACGCCGCCGCCGTGCGGCGCACCCTCCCGCTCGCCCTGCCGCGCTGAGGAAGGCGTTCAGTGAGGTTGGGTATGCGGGTGGTGGGTGGGCCGTCGATGCTGGATGTGGGCGCGCGCGCTGCACGGTGATGATCCGCCGCTGCTTCGACAGACACGCCCTAAGCCATCAGCGGCGCCGGGTCGGCGAAGATGCCGGCCAGCACGCCCGTGCACGCGGCGACCGCCTGGACGTCCGGGCCGAACCGGGTGACCGTCACCAGGTCGGTCCCCGGCAGCGCGGTCGTCGCCGCGAAGGCGTGCAGCAGGGTCGCCAGGTGCTCCGGCGCGTCGGTGATGTTCTGGCCGCCGAGGACGACCTGGTCCGGGTTGACGATGTCGCGCAGCATCGCGACCGCCCGGCCCATCGTCGCGGCGCGGTCGGCCAGCGCGCCGCGGTCGGTCTGGTCGTTGACCGTCGCCTCCAGGCAGCCGGTCCGGCCGCACGCGCAGCGCACGTCCCCACCGACCGGCAGGTGCGCGACCGTCCCGGCCTGGCCGGGGCCACGGTGCAGGACACCGTCGACGACCAGCGCCATGCCCACGACCTGCCGGGCGTAGAAGTACAGCAGGCTCGGGTACTGCTTGCCCTCGCCGAACAGCAGCTCGGCGTGCGCCATCGCGGGCACGTGCCCGTCGACGTGCACCGGCAGTCCCGTCCCGCGCGCCAGCACGGCCTGGGCGGGGGCGCGGTGCCAGCCGAGCCGGTCGTGCGTGATCAGGCCGCGGGCGATGTCGACCTGGCCGCCGGTCGCGAGCCCGAGCCCGACGACCCGCCGCTCCCGCCAGCGGCGCAGGAACGCGCGCACCTTCGCGGCGAGGAACGCCAGCCCGTCCTCGGCGCTGCCCCGCGGGGTCGGGATCTTCTCGCTGCCGACGAGCCGCCCGCGCAGGTCCACGATGCCGAACGTGGTGGTGCGGACCCCGATGTGCACGCCGCACGCGGCCAGCACGCTGTCGTCGATGTCGACCGGCACGCGGGGCCGTCCCACGGCGCCCGCGCGGGCCAGGTCCGGCGCCTCCCGCACCAGCCGCGCCTCGGCGAGCGCGGTGACCTGGCGGCTGACCGTCGGCATGCTCAATGACGTCAGCTCGGCGATCGCGGCACGCGACAGCGGGCCCTCGCGCCGGATCGCGCCGAGCACCGCGGCGGCGTTCGACACTGCGCACCCCCAGGACGGCCATTTCGTTCCACCGTGCACGAAAGTAGCCGAGCCCGTCAAAGCGGCCCGCCATGCGGGACGGTGGCAGACTGCGGGACGTGAGCACGCGCCCCTACGTCCTTGCCTCCGCGGCGGTGTCCCTGGACGGCTACCTCGACGACACCAGCGACCAGCGGCTCCTGCTGTCCAACGAGGAGGACTTCGCGCGCGTGGACGACGTGCGCGCGAGCGTGGACGCGATCCTGGTCGGGGCCGGCACGATCCGCACCGACGACCCGCGGCTGCTGGTGCGGTCCGGGCGCGGGAACCCGGTCAAGGTCACGATGACCGAGAGCGGCGACCTCGACCCGTCGGCGAACTTCTTCACCACCGGCGACGTCGAGAAGCTGGTGTACACCTCGGCCGCGGCGGTGCCATCGGTGCGCGAGCGGCTCGGCGCGGTGGCGACGGTGGCCGACGGCGGGGACCCGCTCGACCTGCGGCACGTGCTGGCCGACCTCGCCGGGCGCGGCGTCGGGCGGCTGATGGTCGAGGGCGGCGGGGCGATCCACACGCTGTTCCTCACCGCGGGCGTGGTGGACGAGCTGCACCTGGCGATCGCGCCGGTGTTCGTGGGCGAGGCGGCGGCGCCGCGGTTCGTGGGCCCCGGCCGGTTCCCGCCCGGCCGGCTGCGGCTGACCGAGACGCGCCGCATCGGCGACGTCGTGTTCATGCGCTACCACCTGGGGCAGGCGGCGCGCGACCACGGCAGGCTGCGGGAGGCGATCGCGCTGGCGGAGAACTGCCCGCCGTCGGCGACGTTCCGGGTGGGCGCGATCGTGGTCTCGGCTGACGACGAGGTGCTCGCCACCGGGTACTCGGGCGAGACCGACCCGCACGACCACGCGGAGGAGGTGGCGATCGCCAAACTGGGCGGCGCGGACCTCACCGGAGCGACGATCTACTCGTCGCTGGAGCCGTGCAGCTCGCGGGCGTCGCGGCCGGTGTCGTGCACGCAGCACATCCTGAACGCCGGGATCCCGCGGGTGGTGTTCGCCTGGCGGGAGCCGAACCTGTTCGTGGACTGCGTGGGAGCGGAAACACTGCGCGCGGCGGGCCGCGAGGTGCGGGAGCTGCCCGAGCTGGCGGACCTGGTGCAGGCGACGAACGCGCACCTGCCGTTGTAGGACGGCGTCAGTCCGGCCGGAAGAACGCGAGCATCCGGTGGGCCGCGTCCGGTGCGGCCAGCATGTCCTGCATTCGCGCGGACTGCCGGGCGGCCGCGCTGGTGCGCTCGAACATCTCGTGCTCGTATTCCTTCACGGCGGCGGGAAAGTCGTCCGGGTGCGCGGCCAGCGCGAGGCCGAGCACAGCGCCGTCTAGCAGCGCCATGTTCGCGCCCTGCCCCACCGGCGGCATCAGGTGCGCGGCGTCGCCGATCAGCGTGACGCCCGGCGTCGACGGCCAGGTCAGGCCGAGCGGGAGCGTGCTGATCGCCCGGAGCCGGACCGTGTCGTCGCACGCGGCGATCAGGGCGGTGAACCGCGGGTCCCAGCCGGCGAACTCCTCGATCAGCCGGGCCCGGGCGGCGGCCGGGTCGTCCAGCGGGATCCCGCAGGTCACCGGCCAGTCCTCGGCGGTGTGGTGGAAGCTGAGGTAGACGCGCACGCGTCCGTGCCGGTGGTCGCCGCGGTCAACGCGTACGTGATCGGCGCGGTGCGGCGGGAGATCGCCGAGCGGCGGGCCGAGCGGGCCACCGGGATGGACAAGCAGCAGTGGCAGGCCGCCCACGGGCCGTACCTGGAGCGGACCCTGGCGACCGGCCGGTTCCCCGCGCTGGCCACGGTCGTCCGCGACGGCGCGCACCTGGACGCCGACGAGACCTTCCGAACCGGCCTCGACTTCCTCCTGGACGGCATCGAAGCACGCATCTCGCGGTGACGCGGGCTGGCGCGCACCGACAATGTCAACCGCGTCCGGGTTTCGAGTAGGCGCATCACGACCTCCCGGGTGCCCGCGTGCTTCAGCGCCTCGCGGGCCGCGTCGCGCACTGCGGTTCTCCGGGACTCCGTCCGGGCGTCGCCGGTCAGGTCGGACAGCGCCAGCCGCGCCCGCAGCCCCCTCCCGCGCCATCTCCGTCGCCGGTCCCTGGCCGCCACCACCCGGCGTGCCCAGCCCCGCCGCCTGCACGCGCACCCGGTCCACCTCGACGGCCGGATCGCCATCGCTCCAGCGCCTGCAGCACGCTGTCGTGCAGCACCCGCTCCGGCCGCGACCGCGCACAGGTTCAGCGGAGATCCATCCCCAGGTCGAGCGCGGGCGAGGAGTGCGTCAGCGCGCCGACCGACAGGTAGTCCACCCCGGTCTCGGCGTAGGGCCGCGCGTTCACCAGCCGCAGACCGCCGGAGGCCTCCAGCCGGGTTTTCGGCGACAGCTCGTCCCTGCGGCGCACGGCTTCCGCGCACCACTGTGGCGTGAAGTTGTCCAGCAGCACCTCGTCGGCGCCCGCGGCGAGCGCCTCGTCCAGCTGGTCCAGCGTGTCGACCTCGACCTCGCACGCCAGCTCGGGTGCGTGCTCCCGGGCCGCGGCCAGCGCGGCGGTGACCGAACCGGCGGCGACCACGTGGTTGTCCTTGATCAGCACCGCGTCCCCGAGACCCATCCGGTGGTTCACGCCACCGCCGCACCGCACCGCGTACTTCTCCAACAACCGCAAGCCGGGCAACGTCTTGCGGGAGTCGCGAATCGCGCAGCCGGTACCGTCCACAGCGGACACCCACGCCGCGGTCGCCGTGGCCACACCGGACAGGTGGCACAGCAGGTTCAGCGCCGTCCGCTCGGCGGTGAGCAGCCCGCGCACCGGCCCGCGCACGACCAGCGCGGGCTTGCCCGCCACGAGCGGGCTGCCGTCCTCGAGCCGGTCGAGCACCTCGTAACCGCTGCCGAGCACGGCGTCCAGCGGCGCGAGCGCGACCGGCACCCCGGCGAGCGTGCCGTCCACGCGCGGGGTGATCTCCGCGGTCGCGGTCGCGCCCTCCGGCACCGTCGCGGCGGTGGTCGCGTCCGGCCCGTACCGCAGGTCCTCCGCCAGCGCGGTCTCCACGACGCGGCGGGCGTCCTCCAGGTCCAGGGTCATGCCACTTCCTCCGTGCAGACGGGGTCGGCCAGCACCGGCTGGCCCGACGGGTTCAGCCTGATCAGCAGGCTGCGCTGCCACGTCACGTCGTCCCGCTCGGGGTAGTCACCGCGGACGTGGCAGCCGCGTGACTCGGTGCGCCGCGCCGCCGCGGCCAGCAACGCCTGCGCCACCAGGGTGAGCGAGGCGTTCTCGACGTCGGCGTGCGTCCGCAGTGGACCGTCCGAAGCGGACAGGTCCAGGACGGAGCCGGCCACGGCCAGCCCCTCGGCGTCCCGCCCGATCGCCGCGTACCGGCTCATCGCGCGCTGCACCGCGTCCCGCTCGGCGATCCGCACCCGCCCCCACGCGGGTGCCGCGGCCTGCTTCGGGTCACCCAGCAGGCCCGCGGCCAGATCCGCGGCCACCGCCTCGGCCGCGGCGGCGCCGGTGACCAGCCCCTCCAGCAGGCTGTTGGACGCCAGCCGGTTCGCGCCGTGCAGCCCGGTGCGCGCGACCTCACCAGCCGCGTACAGCCCGGCGACCCCGGTGCGGCCGTCGCTCCCGGCCACGATCCCGCCACACGCGAAGTGCGCCGCCGGGCTCACCGGGATCGGGTCCCGCGCCGGGTCGACGCCGATCGCGCGGCACGCCGCGAAGACCGTCGGGAACCGCTTCGCGAACCCGGGCACGCCGGTCGCGTCGAGGAACACGTGGTCGTCGATCCCGCCCGGCGCCGAGAGGAGCCGCCGCGTGATCGCGCCGGACACCACGTCGCGTGGTGCCAGGTCGCCCAGCGGGTGCACGCCCTGCATGACCGACGCGCCCGCGCCGTCGACCAGCACCGCTCCCTCGCCGCGCACGGCCTCGGTGACCAGCGGGCACCGCCCGCGCGCGCCCGGCGTGTACAGCACGGTCGGGTGGAACTGCACGAACTCCAGGTCGGCGGCCATCGCCCCGGCCCGCAGGCCGAGCGCGACCCCGTCGCCGGTGGCGATCTCCGGGTTCGACGTGGCCTGGTAGAGCTGGCCCATCCCGCCGGTGGCGAGCAGCACCCCGGGCGCGCGCAGCACACCCAGCCTGCCCTCCGGGTCGAGCACCGTCACCCCGGCCACGTCCCCGCGCGGCGTGCGCAACGCGTCGACCGCGATGTGCCGCTCCAGCACGGGCAGGCGGCGGCCGGTGGCCTCGGCGACGAGCGTGCGCTCGACCTCGGCCCCGGTCGCGTCGCCGCCCGCGTGGATGACGCGGAACGCGCTGTGCCCGCCCTCGCGAGCCCGCGCGAGCAGCCCCGCGGCGCCCGGATCGAACCGCGCGCCGGCCGACCGCAGCCAGGACACCGCGCGCGGGCCGCCGGCGAGGATCGCCGCGACCGCGTCGGCGTCGCACAGCCCGGCACCGGCGATCAGCGTGTCCTCGACGTGCCGGGCGACGGAGTCACCCTCGTCGTGCTGGTCCGGCAGCACCACGGCGACGCCGCCCTGGGCCCAGCGGGTGTTGCCGTCCTCGACCGCCGCCTTGGTCACCACCAGCACCCGCAGGCCGAGCTCCTGCGCGCGGATCGCCGCGGTCAGGCCGGCCACGCCGGTGCCGAGCACAACCAGATCGGCACGCGCCTCCCAGCAGGGAGTTTTCGTCTGACCGTCGATAACCGGGCCGGTCATTCGCCGCCGCCCGGCTGGCCGATCTCGATCATCCGCTGCACCGAGGCGCGGGCCCGGGCGGCGGTCTCCGGGTCGACGTGCACCTCGTCGGCGCCCTCGCGCAGCGCGCGCAGCAGGGCGGCCGGGGTGATCATCTTCATGTACGCGCACGACGCGCGGTCGTTCACCGCGCGGAAGTCGATGCCGGGCGCGGCCTTGCGCAGCTGGTGCAGCATGCCGATCTCGGTGGCCACCAGCACCGACTTCGCCTTCGTGGCACGGGCTTCGTGCACCATGTCCCCAGTGGACAGGATCTTCACCTTGTCCGCGGGCACCGCGCCCTCGCCGGCCAGGTACAGCGCCGAGGTGGCGCAGCCGCACTCGGGGTGGATGAACAGGTCCGCGTCCGGGTTCGCCGCGGCGCGCTCGGCCAGCTCGGGACCGTTGATCCCGGCGTGCACGTGGCACTCGCCCGCCCAGATGTGCATGTTGTCGCGCCCGGTCTTGCGCTTGACGTGCGCGCCGAGGAACTGGTCCGGGCAGAACAGGACCTCGCGGTCGGCCGGGATCGAGGCCACCACGTCGACCGCGTTGGACGACGTGCAACAGATGTCCGTCTCCGCCTTGACCTCCGCGGTGGTGTTCACATAGGACACCACGACCGCGCCGGGGTGCTGCGCCTTCCACTCGCGCAGCTGGGCGCCGGTGATGGAGTCGGCGAGCGAGCAGCCGGCGCGCGCGTCCGGGATCAGCACCGTCTTCTCGGGCGACAGGATCTTCGCGGTCTCGGCCATGAAGTGCACGCCGCAGAACACGATGGTCGACGCGTCGCTCGCAGCGGCGATCCGGGACAGCGCGAGGGAATCCCCGGTGTGGTCGGCGATGTCCTGGATCGCCGGAGCCTGGTAGTTGTGCGCCAGCAGCACGGCATCCCGCTCGCGCGCCAGCTTGCGCACCTCTTCCGCCCACGCCTCGTCCGGCTCCACGCCACCGTACGGGGTCAGGTCCACAGTCGCTGCAGTCATCGGCCCTCCTGGACCAGTCGCTGGTTTTCGCCTTACAATCGAAAACCGTGCGAAGTCATATTAACAGCAGCGCCCCCCTGGCACACGAGGTTTTGGCGGCGGTATTGCAGGTGCGTTACGCCACACTGCAGGTGCTGCTGTGGCGCCGCGCGCTGGATCCGCACGTCGGGCGCTGGTCGCTGCCCGGCGGGCGGCTGCGGCCGGACGAGGACGTCGAGACCTCGATCCGCCGCCAGCTCGCGGAGAAGGTGGACGTCCGGCAGCTGAGCCACGTCGAGCAGCTGGCCGTGTTCAGCGCCCCGGACCGGGTGCCCGGCCCGCGTGTGGTCGCCACGGCGTTCCTCGGCCTGGTCCCCTCCGACGTCGACCCCGAGGTCCCGGAGGACACCCGCTGGCACCCGGTGGACGACCTGCCGCGCACCGCGTTCGACCACCGCGACATCGTGCTGCGCGCCCGCGACCGGCTGCGCTCCAAGCTGTCCTACACCAACGTCGGTTTCGCGCTCGCCCCCCGCGAGTTCACCATCTCCGCCCTGCGCGAGCTGTATTCGGCGGCGCTGGGCTACAAGGTCGACGCCACAAACCTGCAGCGGGTGCTGTCCCGCCGCGGCCTGCTCTCCCCCACCGGGCACACCGCGCCGCCGGGCCGCAGCGGGGGGCGGCCGGCCGCGTTGTTCTCCTTCCCGGGGAAGGGCATCCAGGTGACGGACCCCTTCGCGGTGTTCCGTCCGCCGCCCAAACGACGTTGAGCGAGAACCACCGGATCGACGTACCGTGTAGCCGTGGATGCGGAGCGGCAGGAACGAGCGACAGAGACCATCCCCCTGTTCCCGCTGCAAACCGTCCTGCTGCCCGGCGCCACGCTGCCGCTGCACCTGTTCGAGCCGCGCTACCGGCAGCTCGCGGTCGACCTGCTCACCGGCACGGTCCCGGACCGCCGGTTCGGGATCATCGCGATCCGGACCTCCGCGGTGCGCGAGGTGGAGGACCTCGACCACGTCCACCCCATCGGCTGTGCGGCCCTGCTCGGGGACAGCGAGCGGCTGCCCGACGGGCGGTTCGACATCATCACGCGCGGCGAGCGCCGCTTCCGCGTCCTGGACATCGACACCAGCCGCGCGCCCTACCTGGTCGGCACCATCGAATGGGTCGACGACACCCCGGTGCCGCCCGCGGCCGAGCGAGCGGTGGCCGGCCTGCGCGACGCGGCGCTGTCGGCGCACGCCGCCTACTGCGACGCGGCCTGGCACCGCGACGCGTGGGCGGCCCCGGAGCCGGAGGTCGGGCCGGGCCCGCTGTCCTACCTGCTCGCCGCCGACTGCCTGCTGCCGCTGGCCGACCGGCAGCAGCTGCTCGAGGAGACCCAGCCGCTGCGCCGGCTGCGGATGGTCAGCCGCATGCTGCGCCGCGAGGCCGGCTTCCTGACGAAGCTGCGGGCCGTGCCCGCTCCCCCGCCCGAGCTGATCCAGCTCGGGCTGCCCGCCAGCCTGAACTGAGATGCTGGCCACAACGTTTTCGCAGGTAACCGGGAACATGGATCTTCCTGGTACCGTTGGACCTTCGGCGCTGGCAACAGCCCCTGCCACCAGCCCGTTCGGATCCCGGTGATTGATCCGAGCCCGGCGTGGCAACCCCAGATACCGCGGCAAGAACCAGATGGGCCCTTTTGCGTGCTCATCGCCCTTGCTGGTGCCTGGAGCGCCAGCTGAAAACGAAACGCATGGAAGGAGGCGGCACGCCATGAGCCGCGACGTGATCGACTGGCGTACGAGTGCCGCCTGCCGGGACGAGGACCCTGAGCTGTTCTTCCCCGTGTCCGAAATGGGCCCGGGCGCCCGGCAGGTCGCACGGGCCAAGGCGGTGTGCGCAAGCTGTCCGGTGCGCGCCGAATGCTTGGCCTACGCACTGGACACCGGTCTCGACAACGGCATCTTCGGCGGCACGACCGAGGGCGAGCGGCGGAGCCTGATCCGCTCGCGCCGTCGCGCCGAGGCGGCCTGAGACACGCCGGCGGCCGGGTTTCCCGTACTGGGGAACCCGGCCGTTCGCGTTCCTAGCCCAGCCTGCGGCCCAGGTCGTCGCGGCCGTTCCAGCCCGCGAGCAGGCCGTAGACCAGCGCGGCGCCCAGCGGCTGGGCCACCAGGACCCACATCGACTCGACGCGCGGCGCCCGCTCGATCACGTCACCGACGTCCGGCGTGGTGGTGACCGCGTAGGCGCTGTTGGCGAACGCCACACCCATCTGGACGCCGAGCCAGGCGGCGAGCAGGCCACCGAGCACCGCGGCGATCATGACCACCGGCCCGCGCCGCTCCCGCAGCATCCAGACGGCAACCCCGGTGACCACGCCGGCGCCGAGGCCGAGCAGCGCGTAGACCGCGAGGTCGTCGAAGCGGTGCCAGCTCTCCAGCTGCAGCGGGACCAGCTGGCCGCCGTCGAACACGCGCACCCGCTCGGGCGGCGCGAGCAGCGACCAGACCCAGCCCAGCGGGATACCGAGCACGCCGATCAGCGACAACAGGCTGACCGCGGGCAGCAGATCGGCCTTCACGACCACCCGCGGCCGCGGCGGCCGCCGGGTGAACAGCACAGCGGACAGCTCCGGGCCGGGGGCTCCCGGCCTGGCCTGCACCGGCGACGAGTCGGCCACCGCACCCCTTTCGTTCCCGGATGATCGCACCGGAACGAGATTAGCCGGTCTCCCCACTCGTGTACGCACCGTGTCGGTCGCGTCGCCCGATCACGGCGCGATGCGACGCCGGACACGTCTCAGGTGGACAGGCCCTTCTCGAACCGCTCGGCGTCGAAGTCGCCGCCGAACCACGGCGACAACCCGGCCCGGGCGACCTCCAGGAAGGCGTCGCGGCCCAGCCCACCCGCCCCCTCGGGGAGGGCGCCGAGCAGCGGCGATCCGGCCGCTACCGGCAGGTCCGAGACGTTGCACAGCGCGGCCAGGTCCGGCTGCGCGGGCCACGACCCGACGACGACGCCGAGCACGTTGAGCCCCCGCGCGGTCGCGACCTCGGCGGTCAGGGCCGTCGCGTTGAGGGTGCCGAGCCCGGCCGCGGCGACCACCAGCAGCGGAGCGGACAGCGCCCAGGCGACGTCGGCCAGGGTGGCGCCCTCGGCGTCGAAGCGGACCAGCAGTCCCCCGGCGCCCTCGACCAGCACCAGGTCGTGGCTCTCGGCCAGCTCGCTCGCCGCCCGCGCGGCCTCCGCCGGCCGGACGGGCGGGATCCCGCTGCGCCGCGCCGCCACCTCGGGGGCGAGCGGGTCGGGATACCGGCGCAGCTCACGGGTCGTGACGTCCCCGGCGAGGCGGGTCACCTCGTCGACGTCGCCCGGCTCCTCCGGCCCGACTCCGGTCTGCGCGGGTTTCAGCACGGCCACCCGGCGGCCCTCGGCACGCGCGAGCGCGGCGAGGGCCGCGGTCACCGCGGTCTTGCCGACGCCGGTTCCGGTCCCGGTCACCACCAGCACGCTCACGGGATCCGACATTAATACCGGCGCCGGCGGACCGGCTTTCCGGTGGGTGGCTACCGGGTGACCATCGGGTTGCCCTCCGCGGTCCCGCGCTCCGGCACCACCTCGTCGGTGGCGGACACGAACGCCCCCGCCTCCGCGTTGTAGAGGTGCACCTTCGCGGCGCCGACCTCGAAGTACATGCCGACCAGGTCGACCTCGCCGCGGGCCTCGGCGGCCGCGATCACCGGGTACTCCCGCAGCCGGTCCAGCTGCTGCAGGACGTTGTGCAGCGCCAGCTGGTCGGCCTCGGACGCGGGCAGGGAGTCCCCGACGCGGATCGGCGCGTGCGTCTCGGACCGCGCCAGGCTCGGCTCGGCGTGCTTGAGCCAGGACTTCAACGCCGGCGCGCCCTCCGGCGCACCGTTCAGCAGTGCCTTCATCGCACCGCACGACGAGTGCCCGCACACCACGATCTCGCGCACCTTGAGCACCCCGACCGCGTACTCGACGGCGGCGCCGATGGACGCGTCCGACCCGTCAGCGCACGTGGCGTGGTCGGGCACCAGGTTGCCGATGTTGCGCACGGTGAACAGGTCACCCGGCCCGCTGCTGGTGATCAGGTTCGGCACGATCCGCGCGTCGCCGCAGGTGATGAACAGCGTCTCCGGGTTCTGCCTGTCGGCCAGCTTGCCCAGGATCGGGCGGACCAGCTGCGACGTGCGCCGCTCGAACTCGCGCATGCCGCGCCGCATCGAGCTCCCCCGCGCCTGCCGCTGCTGCGGGACCTCGACCGGATCCGCCTGCTGGGCGCGCTGCCACTCCGACCAGGGGGCGAACCAGCGCGGCGCGATCCGCTGGGCCTTGGCCTTGTGCACGGTCGGCTCACCGGCCTTGCCCCGTTCGAACCAGGGGTGCCCGATCTCGTCGACGATCACCTGACCGCCGGCCTCCTCGTGGGAGTGCTGCCACTCCGACAGGGTCTCGAACGCGGCGTGGTCGAGGTAGTCCACGACGAGTTCGAGGGTCACCGTCGCGCCGCGCGGGATGGTGCCCAGCACCGAGGTCAGGCGCGGGATCGAGAGCGAGGACAACGCCCCCTCGACGACGACGCGCCACTTGTCGCCGTCGCGTTCGACGTGGATGCCGGACCACAGCAGGCGGCGCAGCATGATCAGCGCGGACGCGGCGATCCCGATCAGCACACCGGTGAGCAGGTCGATGCTCACGACGCCGAGCAGCGTGATCAGGTAGACCGGCAGGTCGCCGTGCCGCCGGAGCTCTCGGATCTGCGCCGGATTGACGAGTTTGGCGCCGACGTGGACCAGCAGCGCGGCGAGCGCGGCCAGCGGGATGTTGCGCAGCACACCGGCGAGCACGGCGACGAACAGGAGGATCCACAGGCCGTGCAGGATCGCGGACACGCGCGTCCGGGCGCCGCTCTGCACGTTGGTCGAGCTGCGCACGATCACGCCGGCGACCGGCAGGCCGCCGAACGTGCCGGACACCATGTTGGCCGCGCCCTGGCCGACCAGCTCGCGGTTGAGGTTCGCCCGCGGGCCGGTGTGCATCTTGTCCACCGCCACCGCGGAGAGCAGGGTCGCCACGCTCGTGACCAGCCCGATGGTCACGACGGCGACGCCGAAGTCGAACCACCCGGCGTCGGGGAACTCCGGCACGAAACCGAGGTCGAGCACGTTGTCCGGAACGTCCACACGGGACACGTTCAGGCCGGCGACGAGTGCCAGCACGGTGGCGATCAGGATCGCGGCCAGCGGGCCCGGGACCTTGCGAACCGCCGCGGGCAGTTTGCCCCACGCGAGCATGATGCCGAGGGTGACCAGCCCGATCAGGGTGGCGGCTCCGTGCGGGTCGAGGACCAGCGCGGGCAGCCCGAGCAGGTTGTCGACCGGCGAGCTCTGCGCGGTGCCGCCGAAGACGATCGGGAGCTGCGAGAGCACGATCGTGACGCCGATGCCGGCGAGCATGCCGTGGACGATGGCGGGGGACAGGGCCAGCGCGGCACGCGCGATCCGGCTCAGCCCGAGCAGGATCTGCAGTGCGCCGGCCAGCACGGTGATGGCGCAGGTGGCGGCCCAGCCGAACTCGTTGATGGTCTCCGCCACGATCACGGTGAGCCCGGCCGCGGGACCGCTGACCTGCAGCGGCGCCCCGCCGAGCGCGCCGGCCACGACACCGCCGACGATCGCGGCGATCAGGCCGGCGACGATCGGCGCGCCGGAGGCCAGTGCGATGCCCAGCGACAGCGGGATCGCGACGAGGAAGACGACCAGCGAGGCCGGCACGTCGTGGCGGAGGTTGTCCAGCGCGGACCGCCACGAGCGGGGCGGAGCGTGCTCACGCTCCTGGGCAGAGTTGTCAATCATTCACGCCTCCGGTGCGCAGGTTCCCGAACTTGGGGATGAACCGAGGAAAGGCCAGCCTCAGTGACGGCCTGTAGCACCACAGATACCGAAAAACGTCCGAGATGTCCGGTATGCAAAGAAGTTCTCACGTTTTGTTCACAAAGGGTCATGACTGATGCGTAACGGCGTATTGGCGCGCGGCCATCAGTGCGCGTGACCCGCGTCACCGGCGCGATCGATCCGGGTCGCAAAAAGTGACGAAGAGTGATCAACAGCGGCGCTAGTGGCTCCGCTCACACTGGATTAGGTGAATTATTCACGGCGGCAGCTATCAGGCTCTGGAGCGCTCTCGCGACCTGCCTCGCCGCCCTGGCGGCGTCGGCAGCATGACCGAGGTGGACCACGCGCGCGCCTGTAGCAGGCGGCGCGGGGTGACCGGCGGTGAGCGCCTTGCCCACGCCAAGCACATCCGGGGTCACCTGGGCGTGGCCGGCGCCCGGGCGGCCTACCCCGTGAACTGCCGGCGCGAGACCTGGGCGTGCGCCATCCGCCGCAGCGCCGCGAACAACGCGTCGCCCAGGACGGTGCCCACCACCGCGCCCTCCACGACCGCCTCGGTCGTGCCGAGCCGGGCCACCGCCGTGACGTCGGCTTCGGCGACCGAGTCCGCTGCCTCCGCGTAACGGTCCAGCGCGTCCAGCACCCACTCGTGCCCGACCTGACGCAGCGCGCACAGCACGCCGAGCAGGGACTCGACCACCGGCGACTCGGGGTGCACGTCCCAGCCCCGCCGCCGCGCCGTCTCCCCGATCCGGCCCATCGCCCACGCGCGGTCCTCGGCCGTCACCTCCAGCTTCGCCATCGGCAGGCCGTGCTGGGCCAGGCCGAGGATGCCGTGCGTCGACGTGCCGGAGTCGTCGATCGCCGCCAGCACCTCCCCCACCGCGGCGATCGACAGGCCCCCGATCTCCAGCAGGGCACGCACCAGCTTCAGCCGCCGCACGTGTGCCGCGCCGTAACGGGCCTGGTTGGGGCTGGTCAGCTCACCGGGCGGGAGCAGTCCCTCGCGCTGGTAGTACTTGATCGTCGCGACCGGGACACCCGACTCCCGGCTCAGCTCCGCCATCCGCATCCGGTGTTCCTCCTCTGGACATACCCCGCATGGGTAGAGTAACTTCCCATTTAAGATAGTACAGCTATCCGTTGTGGAGGCGATGACGATGACGACGCTGTCCCTGCGCTCAGCCACCACCCGCCGGGCCGTGCTGCACTACGTCGAGATGTGGATCGCCATGGGCCTGGGCATGGCCGTCCTCGGGCCGCTCGTCCGGCTGGGTTTCGACGCGGCCGGCTGGTCCGCGGTGCTGGACCGCACCGACTGGCGCGCCATGATCATGGCGACCGAGATGGCCCTGCCGATGGCCGCGTGGATGCGGGTCCGCCGGCACGGCTGGGGCTCGGTGGCCGAGATGACCGCGTGGATGTACGTGCCGTTCGCGGTGCTGCTCGTGCCGTACTGGGCCGGCGTGATCTCCGGCGGGGCGCTGATGGGCATCGGCCACGGCCTGATGGGCCTGGCCATGGCGGTGGTGGTCTACCGCCACCGCCACGACCACTGATCCGTCAGCCGAGCACGACCGGGAGCCTGTCCAAGCCGTGCACGAGCGTGCTCTCCCGCCACCGCAGCTCGCCCGGCTCGCCGTCGAGCCCGATCGCGGGGAAGCGGTCGAGCAGGCGGCCCAGCGCCACCTCCGCCTCGAGCCGGGCCAGCGGCGCGCCGACGCAGTAGTGGATGCCGTGGCCGAACGCCAGGTGACCACCGGCCGGGCGGGTCACGTCCAGGCGGTCCGGGTCGGGGAACCGCGCGCCGTCGCGGTTGGCGCCCACCAGTGAGATCAGCACGAACTCGTCGGCCGGGATCTCGACCTCCCCCGGCGGCACCGGCTCGGCCGTGAACCGCAGGGTCGCGATGTTGATCGGCCCCTCGAACCGCAGGAACTCCTCGATCGCGCCCGGCAGCAGCGACGGGTCCGCGCGCAGGGCCGCGAGCTGGTCCGGGTGCCGCAGCAGCGCCAGCACGCTGTTGCCGATCAGGTTGACCGTGGTCTCGTGCCCGGCGACGAGCAGCAGGAACGCCATCGCCACCAGCTCCTCGGGCGAGAGCTGGTCACCCTCGTCCGACACGTGCACCAGATCGGACAGCAGGTCCTGGGTCGGGGCCGTGCGCTTGGCGTCGACCAGCGCGGTGAGGTAGGCGGCCATCGAGCGGGCCGCGTCGTGGAAGTTCTCCTGCGGGCCGGAGTTGAGCAGCGTGTTCGACCACTCGCGGAACTCGCCGCGCTCCGCCTCCGGGATGCCGAGCAGCTCGCAGATCACCGTGATCGGCAGCGGGTAGGCGAACGCGTCGAGCAGGTCGGCCCGGTCCCGCGTCGCCATTTCGTCCAGCAGCTCGTCGGTGATCTGCTCGATGCGCGGCCGCAGCCGGGCGACGGTGCGCGCGGTGAAGGCCTTGTTGACCAGCTTGCGCAGCCGCGTGTGGTCCGGCGGGTCGGTGTTGAGCATGTGGTGGCGCAGCAGGGTGTCCGGCTCGCCCGTGCCCGCCGTCCCGCCGGTCGCGGTCAAGCGGGCCTGGAACAGCTCCTGCGCCCGGTTGGCGTCCTTGCTCAGGCGGGGGTCCGCCAGCAGCGCCTTGGCCTCCGCGTATCCCGAGACCATCCACACCCGCAGCCCGCGGGGCATGATCGCGGGCCGCACCGGCCCCTCCTCGCGCAACGCGCGGTAGAGGGCGTGCGGGTCCTGGATGATGTCGTCGTCGAGCCTGATCGGTTCGTCCACCACGCGCATTCGTGGTCCTCCCAGTGACGTTCGTGCTCCGGCAAGGCGTCAACGGACCGCGGGCGCGAATGGTGCCCGCTTCACCGGGCGGCGAGCGCCCCGGCGAGCCGGTCCACCACTCCCTTCCAGTGCTCCCGCTGCGCGGCGCGCTCCTCGGGGCCGGCCAGCCACTCCTGGTGGAAGCGGACCACGGTCCCGTTGCCCGACGGGGAAACCCTCACCTGCACCGTCGAGTCGTGGTCCCAGCCCTTCGGCCGCCACGTCAGGCGGATGCGGTCGAGCTCGCGGTAACCGCGGCTCTCGCCGACCGTGCCGTCGGCGGTCTCGTAGCGCTCCCCCTTCCCCCGGGCACGGCGGCGCCGAGCCAGATCTCCGCGCCCGCGTCGCTGGTGAGGAACTCCCACACGGCGGTGGCCGGGTACGGCAACGTGCGCGAGACGCCGATCTGCCAGCCCGCGTCGGCGGTCCGGCCCACTTCCTTGGTCATGAGCTCATGATGGCAGGAGGCACCGACAGTTCCGGGACGTTCATGCGGCACGATGGGAGATCGTGCGGTACCGGCCCATCACCTTCGACCGCCTCGCCCGGGAACTGGCCGAGCGGGTGCTCGCGCTGGACGCGCCGTGGGTGCGCGTCGCCGTGGACGGCCCGGCCGGCACCACGACGCTCGCCGACGCGCTCTTCGACCCGCTGCGGGTGGGCGGACGCGCGGTGCAGCGGGTGTCCACCGTGGATTTCCTGCGCCCGGCGTCGCTGCGCTTCGAGTACGGGAAGGAGAACCCGGACTCCCGGTACTGGTCGTGGCTCGACGAGGGCGCGTTGCGGCGCGAGGTGCTGGACCCGTTGGGGCGCAACGGAAGCGGCTTGGTGCTGCCCGCGCTGTGGGACGCGGCCCGCGACCGGGCGACGCGCCGGGAGCGGGTGCCGCTGCCGCCGCCGGGGGTGCTGATCGTCGACGGGGAGATGCTGCTGGGGCGTGGCCTGCCGCTGGAGCTGACCGTGCACCTGCAGCTGTCCCCGGCAGCGCTGCGACGCCGCCTGCCCGAGGACGAGCAGTGGGCGCTGCCGGCGTTCGAGCGGTACGAGGAGGAGGTGCGCCCCGCGGAGACCGCGGACGTGGTGGTACGCGCCGACGACCCCCGGCACCCAGCGGTGCTGGAGCGGGCGGCGTGACACTCGCCGGGCGACGACCGGCCCAGTTCGGTCGGACACGTAGCTCGCCGGCTGGTGACCGGCCACAACCCGCGCAACCGCCCCACGCTCGCCAGGTAGCCACCGGCCCACACTCTGCCGCCCGTGCGCCGCTCGCCCAGTGGCGACCACCCCACGCGGCGCAAGGCCCGCCCGGTAGTCACCTCCCACTCGGCCGCCCACGCCGCGCGGCACAGCGCGGCCGAACCGCGCCCCGAGCGGTCAGGTCGTGGTGACCGGCTCGCCGCTCAGGAACGTGCGCAGGCGGGCACCCAGCAGGTCCCACCGCCACTGCTCGGTCACCCAGGTCCGGCCGGCGGCGCCCATCTTGCGCGCGCGGGAGGGGTCGGTGAGCAGCGGGGTGAGGGTCTCGACCAGCTGGTGGACGTCGCGGCCGTTGACGACGTGGCCGGTCACCTCGTCCAGCACCGTCTCCGGCGCGCCGCCCGAGTTGCCCGCCACGACCGGCAGGCCCGTCGCCGAGGCCTCCAGGTACACGATGCCGAGGCCCTCCACGTCCAGGCCCTTGCCGCGAGTGCGCGCGGGCATCGCGAAGACGTCGCCGGCGGCGTAGTGCGCGGGCAGCTCCGGCCACGGCACCGAGCCGGTGAAGACGACGTCGGCGGCGACACCCCGCGCGTCGGCCAGCCGTTCCAGGGACTTCCGGTACGGACCGCCGCCGACCAGCAGGAGTGCGACGTCCGGGACCCGGCGGCGCAGTTCCGGCAGGGCGTGGATGAGCATGTCCTGGCCCTTGCGCGGCACGAGCCGGGACACGCAGACGACGGTCGGCCGGTCGCCGAGGCCGTGCCGGGCGCGGATCTCGGCGCGGGCGGCGTCGTCCGGCTTGAACACATCCGGGTCGACGCCCGGCGGCAGCAGCTCGAGCCCGGCCGACGGACCGAACGCCGACGCGAACCGGCCGCGGGTGTACTTGCTGACGTAGGTGATCACGTCGGTCGTGTCGCCGATGCGGCGCAGCGCCTGGCGGGCCAGCGGCAGCATCGACCAGCCGACCTCGTGCCCGTGGGTGCTCGCGACGACGCAGTCCGCGCCCGCGGCCCGCAGCGGCTGGGCGAGCAGGGCCAGCGGGGCGGCGGCGCCGAACCAGACGGCCTGGCAGTCGTGCGCGCGCAGGATGTCCTTGGCGCGGCGGAGCACGTCCGGGGTGGGCAGCATGAGCGACGTGGGGTGCCGGACGACCTCGAACGGCGCGGCGGCGTCGAACTCGGGGTGCGAGCCGGAGGGCTTGTCCCAGGAGGGTGCGTAGACGACGAGCTGGTCCGGCGGCAGCAGGCGCGCGAAGGAGTTCAGGTAGTTCTGGATCCCCCCGGGCCGCGGCGGGAAGTCGTTGGTCACCAGCAGGGTCCGAAGCACGGGCTGGAGACTACTAGGGCGGACGGGCGGGTTCGCGGCCCTGTCGGGGCCGCCCGGAACGACGAAGGGGCGGCACCGGCCATGGCCGGTGCCGCCCCTCGTCGTGCTGCGACCTCAGCTCACCGCGACGCGGCGGGCCGAGACGTAGTTGTTCTGCAGCGGCGAGATCTTGACGACGTCCCCGGTCTCGGGGGCGTGCACCATCTTGCCGTCGCCCAGGTAGATGCCCACGTGGTGAATCGGCGAGCCGAAGAACACCAGGTCGCCGGGCTGCAGCTGGGCCCGCGAGACCGCGACCCCGGCCGAGGCCTGTGACTGGCTCGTGCGCGGCAGGGTGATGCCGGCCTTGCCGTAGGCGTACAGGGTCAGGCCGGAGCAGTCGAACGAGCTGGGACCGGTGTCGCCCCAGCCGTACGGGCTGCCGAGCTTGCTCAGCGCGACGTCGATCGCCGTCTGGGCGGCCGCCGTCGGGGCAGGCACGTTCGGCGCGTTGCCGCCGGTGTCCTTCTGCGCGGCCCGCTCGGACGTGGTGAGCCGCTGACGCACCTGGTCCAGCTGGTCGAGCTGGGCCTGCAGGGCGGCCTGCCGCGCGTGCAGGTCGTTCAGCAACGTCGCGGCCGCGTCCTTGGCGGCCTGCGAGCGGGTCTGGGCGTCGGCTGCCGCGGCCTGGGCGTTGGCAGCCGCCTGGACCGCCGCGTTGTAGTCGGCCAGCGCCTTGTTCTTCTCGTCGGCGAGCACCTCCAGAGCGGAGGAGCGCTCCAGGAAGTCCTGCGCCGAGGTGCCGTTCAGCAACGCGGACAGCTTGTTGAACTGCACGCCGCCGACGAACGAGGCGTCGGCGAACTGGTCGACCACGCCCTGGTACTGCTCCTTCGCGGCCAGCGCCTGCTGCCCGGCCGCGTTGGCGGCCGCCAGGTCGGCGTTGGCCCGGTCCAGATCGGCCTGCTTGGCGTCGAGGTCGGCCTGCGCCTGCATGGCCTCTTGGTTCAGCTGCTCGGCCTGGGCGGCGAGCTGGCGGTACTGCGCCAGTGCGTCCGCCGAGTTGGTGGGCTGCTGGGGGGTGGGGCGGGGGACCGCGCCGGCCGGGGC
>NZ_PQHY01000101.1:0-21570 GCF_003385175.1 Amycolatopsis ruanii | reverse complement strand
CTTCCTCGTCTGCGACGGCCTCAAAGGTCTCCCGGAGACCGTCACGAACGTGTGGCCGCAGACCATTGTTCAGACGTGCATCGTTCATTTGATCCGCAATACGTTCCGGTTGGCAGCGCGGCAGCACGTATGCGAAAGGGCTGACGACGGGCGAGATTTCCGCGCATTTCGCGGAGATTTTTGGCGCGCGAGTTGTGCTCGACAAACGCCATTGAGTCCTTGAACGCGCGGTATCGTAAGGCCGTGCGGGCACGAGGTCACTTCCCCACAGAGTAAGCTGCGTTAAAGTGTCTCTACCTGGTCACCCGGTCGCTGGACCCGACCGGGAAGGGGCAGGCAAGGTGGGCGATGCGGTGGAAGCCCGCGTTGAACGCGTTCGCGAACACGTTCGGTGACCGCTGGCCGAGCGCCGAGAAGTACTAACCGCAAACGCCGAAAACACCGATGTCGTTACAGACCCGCAGCTGGCGCTCAGCGGCGTGCTGACGGAAGTGTCTCGGCGCAGGTATGGGTGTGTGGAGATAGCGGACGACAAGCGATAATCGCGCCCGGAAAGTATGACTACCTGTTTGGGGGAGCCGACCCAAGTAACAAGAAGAATTTCGAGCGGTCAAAGCAGAATGAGACCTTGTTTGGCAAGATCGGTATTTACGACACCCCCGTGAGCCGCGCCATGCTCAGAGATCACTTTAATGAGGTTGTGCAGAACGACGACAACATCTTGAGGCTGAAGGAGAACGAGTATGGCGTCACTCAAGTGCGCGAATCGCTCTTCATGGGACCGGGAGGTATCATCAAGTTGAAGTCGGCGTGGCTTGTGGCCAACGAGGGGCTGATGTTGACGACGGTGATCCCGAAGGGCAAGCAGTGATGGCAATTGGCGAGTTTGTGGTACCCGAAGAGCGAGACTTTCTCGACGTACTGAGGGTGGTTCCTGAGCCGGTCCCTGATGAGGTTGACACGTGGGGCTTGCGCTACTCCTGTGAGACGGGTGAAGATCTAGAGTTGTCGTACGACTATCTTGGCCGCTCGATATTTCTACGTATCTCTGCAGGTGGATGCGTGACATATGAGTGTTTCAGGGAAGGGGTGACTCGTTTGATGGTGGAATCCCGACCTGACTCCAGGAATATTGTTGCCGAATTTGCTTCAACTGGCATGTCGGGAACGCTGGACATTTCGGTATATCCGGCGGTGCAGATCGTGGACAAACTGTTCTATTCCTGATGATCATTATGTGAAAGCGCAGCATGGCGCTGCGGGATGCCTGAAGTCGTTTCCGCCACCGGACAGTTGGACGTGTTCGGCACTGCTGCTGTGGACGGTTTGAGCAGGCGCGCCACGCCGAAGGTTGCCACGGGGATGGTCGGAGCGCACTAGTACTCCAGCCGCACTTCGTGATCTTGCTCTGATAGGTTCTGGGTCTTGTGTGGGTGGATGAGGCCATCTCGGCGTGGGCGGCGGGCTTGGAGGAGTTGTTCGGGCGGGTCGCGGGCCGGTTCTTCCGGGCCGAGCCTCGCCGACGTGCCCGCGCCTACGTGCGAGGCTTGTTAGCGCCGTTGGCGGACAAGAACGGCTGGACCCTGGCCGAGGTTGCCGGAGAGACTACCCCGGATGGCATGCAGCGGCTGCTCAACGCCGCCGCCTGGGATGCTGACGGTGTCCGCGACGACGTGCGGGCCTTTGCCGTGGAACACCTCGGCGACCCGGACGGTGTCCTGGTCGTGGACGAGACCGGATTCCTCAAGAAAGGCACCAAATCCGCTGGGGTGCAGCGGCAGTACTCCGGGACCGCGGGCCGGATCGAGAACTGCCAACTCGGCGTGTTCCTCGCCTACACCACAACGAAAGGACGCACTCTCGTCGATCGCGAGCTGTATCTGCCGAAATCCTGGATCGCCGACCGTGAGCGTTGTCGCGACGCGGCGGTGCCGGACGAGGTCGAGTTCGCGACGAAGACCACCCTGGCCAAAGCGATGCTCGCCCGCTCGTTCGCGGCCGGTGTCCCCGCACGATGGGTGACCGCTGACGAAGCCTACGGCCAAGACAACAAGTTCCGATCCTGGCTGGAACAGCACAACATCGGCTACGTCGTCGCCGTCCCTCGCAGTCAGCCCTTACCCGCCGGCGGGTTCGCCACAGCACGAGCGGATCACCTCGTCGCCCAAGCGCCACCCGAGATCTGGAAACGCCGCTCAGCAGGTGACGGCGCCAAAGGACCACGGCTCTACGACTGGGCCACCGCCACCATCCCCACCATCGGCAAGCACACCCCCGACGGGTGGACTCGACGCCTACTCGTCCGTCGCCAGATCACCCCCACCCGAGTCGAACCCGAACTCGCCTACTATCTGTGCTGCGCCCCCGCGACGACGCCGGACGAGGAGCTCATCCGGGTCGCGGGTGCCCGCTGGGCCATCGAGGAATGCTTCCAGACCGCCAAGAACGAAGTCGGCCTTGACCACTACCAAGTCCGGCGTTACGACGCCTGGTATCGCCACATCACCCTGGCCATGCTCGCGCACACCTATCTCGCGGTCACGGCAGCGGTGTCCCCAAAAGTCCTGGCCGCGGCCTCATCCCGCTCACCCTCAGCGAAATCCGCCGTCTCCTGGCACATCTGATCCACACCAGGTCCCCGTGGCTCCGGACCAAGGCCTGGTCACGCTGGCGACGCCGGCACCAGCACCGCGCCAAGACCAGCCACCACCAGCGAAGACAGCACAAGCATCACGAAATGCGGCTGGAGTACTAGGGGTGCCGTTTTGGCATCCGGGAACCGAGGACCTCAGCGGCCTTGCGGTCGGCGGCGGCCACCCACGCGGCGTAGACGCGCAGGGTCGTGGCGCCGCCGCCGTGGCCGAGGCGGCCGACGACGGTTCGGAGGTCGACTCCGGCGGTGAGCAGTTCGGTGGCGGAGTAGTGCCGCAGTGCGTGGATGTGGGTGTCGATGCCGAGGCGGGTTGCCATCTTCTTGTAGCGGCTGGAGACGGCGTCGGGGGAGTAGGGCTCGTTCAGGTCGGCTCCGCGGGTGCTGGTGAAGACGAACGAGTTCTCCGACCACTTGGCGCCGAGTTCGTGGCAGCGTTGCTGCATGCGGGCCTTGTGCTCGCGCAGGAGCACGATCGTCTCGGTGTCCAGGGCGACGCGGCGCATCTGGTGGGTCTTGGTGTCCTTCTCCTGGCCCACGCCGCGGAGCTTTGTGTAGCTGCGGCGGATCTCGATGATTCCTTCGTCGAGGTCGACGCGGGACCATGACGAGCCAGACGAGGGTTCCCCAGTCTTCGTCGAGCGCGAACGCCTTCTCGACGAGGCGGGCGGCTTCGGCGGGTGAAGGCGGGTCGGGCTGTGGAGCTGTCTGGCGCGGGCGCTGGGCGATCTGGGCCGGGTTCGTGCTGATCCACTCCCAGCGGACGGCGGCGTTGAGGACGCCGCTGATGATCGAGTGGATCTGACGCACGCTGGAGTTGGCCATGCCGCTGCACTTGTGCGGCGTGCACTTGGCGACCTTGCAGTCATGGTCACCCTCGCGCTTGTGTTCGATGTAAGGGCGGCCGTCGCAGCGGACGCGGCATCGGCGGAGTTCGGCGTAGAAGGTTTCGAGGGCGCGGGCCGTGATTTTGTTGACCGCGATCTCGCCGAGGGCGGGGTTGATCGTGCGGTTGATGTAGCCCACGTACCCGTGCCGGGTGGTGGCCTCGATGTCCGCGGTCTTGAGCCACTCGTCGATCGCGTAGGACAGCGTGACCGAGGAGTCGGGGCGGCGCTGGCGGTCGACCTGAGCCTGCAAGCGCGTCATGACCTTCTGCGCGTGGTGGTGTGCGGCCTTGTCGGTGCCCTTGACCGTCTCGGTGAGGTAGCTCTGCCGCCCGGTCACCGGGTCGATGCCGGCGTAGACGCGGAGCTGAAGGGACTTGCCGCGCTGGCGGATGTTGCCGCGCTTGCGGTTGTCGCCCTTGGTTGTCGGCTCGCTCATGAACGCAAGCGTGGGTCGGAGTCGCGGAACGCGTCAATGGACAGAGTCATGGACAAGACGCAGCAAGATGATCAAGCAACGAGACATAACGCCTGGTCAGAACCGGTGGGCCGGGCGGGGCTCGAACCCGCGGCCAAGGGATTATGAGTCCCCTGCTCTAACCAGCTGAGCTACCGGCCCCAGGCGGGCACGCCACGTCCGCGCCCGCACCCCGTCAGGGGTGAACGACAACATATCGCACCTCCGGCGACCACCACCGCGGTGGGCGGCTCACTCGAACGGCCCAGTGGTGGTGCAGCTGCGGTGTCGAAACGGTCAATTGACCCGCCGCAGCGCCTAGGATGGACCCATGGCGGGCGGCGCGGTGCTCTGGTGGGGGTGCGGCGCCGGCCGGGCCCTCGTGCACGTGCACGCCCGGAGGTAACGACGCCGGGAGGGTACGTGAGAGGTCGGTTCGCGGAGCAGCTGTCCGAGCGGGTTCTGGTGTTCGACGGGGCCATGGGCACCGTCCTGCACGTGGCCGGCAATTCGCTCGATCGGGCCCTACCCGAACTCAACCTCTCGAATCCCGAGCTGGTCAGCACGATCCACGAGAGCTACGTCGCGGCGGGGGCGGACGTCCTGCTCACCAACACCTTCGGCGCGAACCGGCTGCGGCTGGCCGAGCACGGGTGCTCGGTGAGCCCCCGGGACATCAACCTCGCCGCCGTCCGCCTGGCGCGGCAGGCCCGGCGCGGCGTGCACCGGACGATCTTCGTCGCCGGGGCGGTGTCGCCCGCGATCTCCTCCAGCCACCGGGCCGGGGTGCGCGCCGACGAGCGGGCCGAGGTCGTGCGCGAGCAGGTCCAGGCCCTCGTCGACGGCGGGGTCGACCTGCTGGTGCTGGAGACGTTCGGCTACCTCGACGAGCTGGTCGAGGCCATCACGGTGACCACCGAGGTCACCGACCTGCCGATCGTCGCCCAGGCGACCTTCACCAGCGGCGGTCTCACGCCGGGCGGCGAAACCCCGCGCGAGGTGGTCAAGGCGCTCGCCGCCCTGCCGGTCACCGCGGTCGGCGCCAACTGCACCGTCGGCCCCCAGCACATGCTCGCGATCCTCGGCGAACTCAAGGACGCCACCGACCTGCCGGTGGGCGTGCACCCGAACGCGGGCATGCCCCGGCGCACCGGGCGCCGCTTCAGCTACCCGGTCACCCGCGCGCACTTCGGCCGCTACGCCCGCCGCTACGCCGAGCACGGCGCCGCGATGATCGGTGGATGCTGCGGCACCACGCCCAGCCACATCCGCGAGGTCGTCGCGCGCCTGGCCGACCTGCGTCCCCGCCAGGCCAACCCCGTGACGGCGGTGCCCAAGCCGCGTCCGGCGCCGCCCCAGAGCCCGCTCGCCCGGCGGCTGGCGCGACCCGGGTTCGTCCTCGCCGCGCAGGTCACCCCGCACGGCGAGCCGGAGGACGTCGAGCGCGTCCGCGGCGCCGATCTCGCGCTGGTGCGCGGCAACTTCGGCGAGGCCCTCCGCCTGGAGCGCGAGGCGGGCGTGGACACCATCACCACGGTCACCGCCTGGGACCGGTCGCTCGCCGCGCTGCAGGCGGACCTGCTGGGCGCGCACGCGTTCGGCCTGCGCACGGTGGTGTGCGAGACCGGCACGCCCGCGCCGCTGGGCGACTACCCGGGCGCCGACGGCGTGTGGGAGGTCGACTCGGTGGGCCTGATCGGGCTGCTCGCCGGCCTCAACGCCGGCCGCGACCACACCGGTCTCACCCTGGCGACCCGCACCGCGTTCCACATCGGCGCGCGCGTCAACCCCGGCGCGGAGGACGCGGACGCCGAGCTGGCCCGCACCAAGGCGAAGATCGCCGCGGGCGCGCAGTTCCTCATCACACGGCCGGTCTACGAGCTGGAAGGCCTGTCCCGGATCGCGACCGAACTGTCCGGTGTGGACATCCCGGTGCTGGTGGCGATCGCGCCGCTGACCGGGTTCGCCGAGGCCGAGTACCTCGCCTACGAGGTCCCGGACGTGATGATCCCGCCGCGCGCGCTGTCCGAGCTGGAGGCGGCGGGGGAGCGGGAGGCCGAGGTCGGGCTGGCGCTGGCCGCGGAACTGCTCGACGGGGCGCGCGAGCTGGTCCGGGGTGCCGTGGTGGTCGCGGACGAACACCCCGGGAACGTCGCCTCGCTGCTGCGCCAGGAGAACCCGGCGATCCGGCTCTGAGCGTCCGGGTCAGACCAGTGCGAGGTCGTGCGCGACCACGCGCCCGGCGTGGATCACCGTGCGGTGTGGCAGCCGGTCCTGCACCGCGGCCGCGGGCGCCTCGCCGTCGAGCAGCACCAGGTCGGCCGGGTCGCCCACCGCGACGCCGGGGCGGTCGGCCACACCCCGCAGCGGCGGCAGCGACGGGTCGATCACCGTCGCGCCGCCCCAGGTGCCGACGGCCAGCGCGTGCTCCACCAGGTCGTCGTTGCGGAACCCGTTGGTGAACGCCAGCTGCCAGGTGCGGTCGAGCAGGTCCGCGTTGCCGTAGGGGGACCAGTAGTCGCGCTGCCCGTCGTCGCCCAGGCCGACCCGGATCCCGGCTTCGGTGAGCCGCCGCAGCGGCAGCGTGTTGCGGCCCGGTGGCGCGACGGTGGCGACCGAGATGTCCAGCTCGGCCATCTCGGCCAGCACCTCGTCCAGCCGCGGCGACGGGGTGTGGGCGAGCGTGAAGGCGTGCGAGATCGTGACCCTGCCACGCAGGTCCAGCGCCCGCGTCCGCTCGATGATCAGCTCCAGGCTGAACAGGCCCAGCTCGCCGGGTTCGTGCAGGTGGACGTCCACGGCGGCCCCGAACCGCTCGGCCAGGCCGAACACGATGTCCAGGTGCCGCACCGGATCCCGGTCCAGGCCGCACGGGTCGATGCCGCCCACCACGTCGGCGCCGTTGCGCAGCGCGGCCTCCATCAGCTCCGGCACGCCGGGTTCGCGCAGCAGCCCGGCCTGGGGGAAGGCGATGATCTCGACGTCGGCGCGCTCGGCGTGGGTTTCGCGGGCGGCGACGACGGCTTCGAGGCGGTCCAGCTTGCAGTCGGCGTCGACCTGCGCGTAGCCGCGCACCCGGGTGACGCCGTGCGCGATGAGCCGGCCGAGCATGTGGGTGGAGCGCTCGGTCATCGGCGCCTCGGCCTCGCGCCAGTGCGCCCGGTCGTGCAGCATGTTCGCCCATACGCCGCCGGGGGAGTCGTTGGGGCGCCACGGCAGCCCCAGCCGCGTGGAGTCCAGGTGGACGTGCACGTCGGAGAACGACGGCACGAGCAGCCGCCCCTCGCCGTCGAGACGGGTCACCCCCGCGGGCGCGGCGGCACCGGCCGCGGTCACCGCCGCGATGCGGCCGTCGCGGATCTCCACATCGGACAGGGGACCGCCCCACGGGCGCACGCCGGTCACGTACAGGTCGTTCACCGGTCCAGGATCGCACGACGTGCGCCGGTGCCCCGCTTGATCCATCCTGGGCGGGTGGCGGTGGACACCGAGGAGGCCCGGCGGACGGCCGGTGTTCCGGCGCGGCGGTGGCTGGTGATCGCGGGCCGGGCGGCCGCGGTGGCGGTGGCGGTCTACCTGCTCGCCGTGTGCACGGCGACCGGGCAGGCGCTGGAGAACGCCGCGCTGCGGGGAGCGGACCAGGCGGACGCGGCCGAGTCCGCGCAGGCGTGGCGGGCCCTGGACGAGATCACGGTCTACTCGCTGGCCGCGGCGACGCTGGTCATCGCCCTGACCGGGGCGCTGCGCCGCCGCTGGGACCTGGCGGTCGCGGCGGTCGGGGTGATCGTGCTCGGCCAGGTGGTCGTGCAGGTGCTGAAGCGGTTCGTGCTGGTCCGGCCCGCGCTGGTGCCGGTGACGGGCGACTTCGCCGGCAACAGCCTGCCCAGCGGCCACACCACGGTCGCCATGACCGTGCTGTTCGCCGCGGTGATCGTCGCGCCGTACCGGTGGCGCGGGGCGGTGATGCTGGTCGTGCTGCCGTGGGCGGTGGGGATCGGGCAGTACACGCTCACCGCGAAGTGGCACCGGCTGTCCGACACCCTCGCCGCCGACGCGATCGCCCTCGCGCTGGCGGCGCTCGCGTCGTGGTGGCTGGCGCGGCGGGGCGCGGTGCGCCCGTACGAGGGAAAGCGGCGGGTCGGCCGGGTGGTGATCGGCTCCCTCGCCGTGGTCGCCGCCCTGGCCGGCCTGACCCTCGGCGGCATCCTCTGGGGAGTCCCGCTGGCGCGCGAGGGCCTGCCCGGGGCGGACGAGTGGGTGATCCACCTGGGTGCCGGATCGTTCGCCTCCGCCGGGTCGATGGACGCGGCGCTGGTGTTCCTGCTGTCCTGGCGGCGGCTGGCGACCTAGTGCTTGCCGTGCGGGTCGGCGGCGTTGAGGGTCGCCACGACCTGCTCGTAGTCGCCGCGGGCCTCGCCGTAGCGGAGAAACTTCACGCGCTCCACCTGGATCTCCTTCGCGTCCGGCTGGGACTCGAACAGCTTGATCACCTCGTCGGCGAACTCGTCCAGCGGCATCGCGAAGCCGCTGTCCTCCTGGCCGGGCAGCAGCGCCGTCCGCACCGACGGCGGCTCCAGCTCGCCCACCCGCACGGTCGTGTCCGCCAGCTGCAGCCGCAGCGACTCGCTGAGCATGTGGATGGCCGCCTTGCTCGCGTTGTAGCTCGGCGTGGCCGCCAGCGGCGCGAATGCCAGGCCCGAGGACACCGTCACGATCGTCGCGTCCGGCCGGGCCCGCAGGTGCTCGATGAACGCGGCGATCAGCCGGATCGGGCCGAGCAGGTTCGTGGTCACGGTCTCCTCGGCCGAGGCCAGGAACCCGTCCGGGTGGTGCCAGTCCTCCACACGCATGATGCCGGCCATCGCGACGACCACGTTGAGGTCCGGGTGCCTGGTGATCACCTCGTTGGCCGCGGCGCGGATGCTCCCGGCGTCGGCGGTGTCGATCCGCACGGTGTCGAACCCGTCGGCGGCGAGCTCGTCGAGCAGTTCGGTGCGGCGGCCGCCGATGATGACCGTGTTGCCCTTGGCCCGCAGCCGCCGCGCGAGCGCGAGGCCGATACCGCTGGTCGATCCGGGGATGAAGACGGTGTTTCCGCTGATGTCCATGCCCCGAGTCTGTCCAGCCGGGCGGACGCGAAGAAGAGATCGCTCATCGGGGGATCGGCGATCCCTGGTTCGCGCCGGGCGGGTGCGGATACTGGGGGCATGGATCGTGTGGAGCTGGCGGCGTTCCTGCGCCGACGCCGGGAGCAGCTGCGGCCCGAGGACGTCGGGCTGCCCGCCGGGCCCCGCCGCCGCGCGACCGGCCTGCGGCGGGAGGAGGGCGCGGCGCTGGCGGCGATGTCGACGGACTACTACACCCGGCTGGAGCAGCAGCGTGGCCCGCAGCCGAGCGAGCAGATGCTGGCCGCACTCGCCCGCGCGTTGCGTCTGACCGGCACCGAGCGCGACTACCTGTTCCGGATCGCCGGCCGCAACGCCCCCACCCCGGTGGCCGCGGCCGCCCACGTGGCGCCCGCGTTGCAGCGGGTGCTGGACCGGCTGTCGGACACGCCCGCGCTGATCCTGTCCAACCTCGGCGAGGTGCTCGTGCAGAACAGCATGGCCGACGCCCTCTACGGCGACCGGTCCCACCTCACGGGGTGGGCACGCAGCGAGATCTACCGCTGGTTCACCGACCCGGCCGAGCGCCTGATCTACCCCGAGCACGACCGCGCCCGCCAGGGCCGCGCGCTGGTGGCCGGCCTGCGTGCCGCCCTCGGGTCGATGGGCCCGCGGTCCCGCGCCGGGGAGCTGGTGCGCGTGCTGTCGAAGGCCAGCCCGGAGTTCGCGGACCTGTGGGAACGCCACGAGGTCGCCAAACGCTTCGTGGACCACAAGGTCCTCGTGCACCCGCAGCTGGGCGAGATCGAGGTGGACTGCCAGGTGCTGTTCACCGAGGACCAGTCGCAGATGCTGCTGGTGCTCACGGCCCCGCCGCGCACCGAGGCGGCGGAGAAGCTGAAGCTGCTCGGCGTGGTGGGCACCGAGCGGTTCGACGCGGTCCGGTAGACGAGTGAGTCCGACCTTGGTCAGTGGTCGTTGGTGATCAGGGTTCGGGTGGTGGGTTGACTGGTCGCGGGGGTTGTGCCGGACCGCGGTGGTGAGGTAGGTGTCCGGTTCGCGGGAGGCGTAGCTCTTGTCGGCCAGGGTCAGCAGTTCAGCATCCGACAGCCGGGATGGCCTGCCGACACGAGCGGGCTTACCGAGGTGGTCATCGATCTCGACCTGCAGTGCGGTCACAAGGGTGTTCAGGTCGGTCGTCACAAACCGATCTCGAACACCCTTCACCCCTCTCCCGACACTGCCCAGACCCAGGACTCACTCATCTAGATCAGGCGAAGCGCTCCCGCACCTCCTCGGCCGTCAGGCCGAACTCCGCCAGCGTGTAGCGGTGCGAGGGGCGCGCCGCGCCGGTCGTGCTCTCCGCGTACACCGCCCGCATCGCCGACTCCGCCTCGGCCGTGAACGGCAGTCCGAAGTGGTCGTACACCGACGCGACGACCCGCAGCGGGTCGGCCACGAAGTCGGCGTAGTCGACGTCGTGGAACTGCGCCGGGTCGTGCTTGGCCCGCTCCCGCCTGAACGTCGCCGCGCCGCGGGACCACAGCTCCAGCTGCGCACGGCCCACCACCGGCCCGGAGAACACCGTCGACCAGCCCGCCGACGCCTGCTGGTTGAGGCTGCACACCGACGCGATGATCGTCTCCGGGGCGCGGTGGGTCTGGATCACCAGCGCGTCCGGGTAGACCGCGAGCAGCGCGTCCAGCGCGAACAGGTGCGACGGGTTCTTCAGCACCCACCGCTTGTCCGCGTCCGGCAGCCCGATCAGCTGCAGGTTGCGCCGGTGCCGCGCGTAGGCGTCCGTCCAGTCCTGCGCCGCCAGCCACTGCGAGTACGTCGGCACGTGGGCCAGGCACTCGTAGGACACCGACTTCGCCGACTGCCGCAGCAGTTGCCAGCACTCCTCGACCTGCTCGGCCGAGCTGTGGTGCACGCCGAGGAACTCCGGGTGCTCGACGTGGTGCTTTTCGTACCCTGCCTGGATGCCCTGGAACACCGGGTCGTCCGCCCACGTCTCGCGCGGGGGCCGGGGCTGCGGCACCTCGGTCAGCCACACCTCCAGGCCCTGGTGCGCCGGGTCCGCGGTGAGCAGCCGGTGCAGCGCGGTGGTGCCGGTGCGGGGCAGCCCGGTGACGAAGATCGGCCGCTCGATCCGCACGTCCGCGTGCGCCGGGTTCCGCTTCCACGCCTGTTCGCTGAGCAGCCGCGCCACCAGCGCCTGCCGAAGGAACGCGCGCTTGATCTTGTTGCCGAACGGCGTCAGCCCGGCGTCGCGGGCGTAGGACTCCAGCAGCACGGCCAGGCCCTCGCGGTACTCGTCGCCCCCGAAATCGGACAAGCCGCAGAACCGGGTGGCCGATTCGTGCAGGTCCTCGACCGTGCCGACGCTGTCGCGCCCGATGCTCACCGGATGCCTCCTCAGTGGTGGTACTCGCCGCAGTTGACGTCCAGGCACTGCCCGGTGATCGCCCGCGCCATCGGTGAGGCCAGGAAGATCACGGCGTCGGCGATCTCGTCGGGTTCGGGCAGGCGGCGCAGGTCGATGCCCGACGCGGTCTCGGCGTAGACCTCGTCGCGGGTGATGCCGCGCTGCTCGGCGAGGTAGCCGAAGTACCACTTCAGCGTGTCCGCCCAGATGTAGCCGGGCGCGACCGAGTTGACCCGGATGCCGCGTGGCCCCAGCTCGGTCGCCAGGCTCTGCGCCAGCGCGAGCAGGCTCGCCTTCGCCATCTTGTACGGCCCGTACGGCTGCCGGGAATGCCGCAGCACCGCCGAGTTGATCATCACCACCGAGCCGCCCGCCGTCTCCAGCGCGGGCAGGAACAACCGGGTCAGCCGCAGCGCGGCGATCGAGCCGGCCTCGAACCCGGCGCGCACCCCGTCCAGCTCCACCTTCGCCAGATCGGTCATCGGCGGGATCGCGAACGCGTTGTGCACCAGGGCGTCCACCCGGCCGAAAGCGTCCACAGTGGCCTCGACGAGCCGTCGCGCGTCCGCCTCGCTGGTGACGTCCGCAGGCACCGAGATCGCGCGGCGGCCCAGCTCGTCGATCTCCTTGGCGATGTCGGTCAGCCGGGATTCGGTGCGTGCCGCGAGCACCACGTCGGCGCCGGCCTTCGCGCTCGCCACCGCGATCGACCGGCCGAGCCCGGGCCCGACGCCGGAGACCACGACCACCTTGTCGCGCAACAACATCAGCCCAGCATCCTCGCGGCCGTGGCGGCCTGCCGGGCCGCGATCCGGGCGGACCACTCCGCGGGGGTCACCTTCGCCTGCTCGTAGAAGGCCAGCTTCCCGGGCAGTTCGCGCACCGGCACGATCTCGACCTCCGGCCCGTCCTCCGGTTTGAGATCCCGGGACAGCCGCTGCCACCGGATCTGCACGTACCCGCGGCGGTGGCCGGTGCGCTCCAGCCAGTTCGCCACCCCGGGGTCGCGCTCGCTGATGACGAACCGCATCTTGCCGTCCGGATCGACGCGCGCCTGGTCCGCGGTGAGGCTCGTCTGGTGGTGGGCGTAGTCCAGCGAGACGTACCACATGCTGCCCAGCTGGATGCCCTGGTAGGGCGCGTCCGCGCAGCGCGGCACGGTCACGACCATCGCCTGGTCGTCGTCGAGGTCGTAGTGCCCGGCCGAGGAGAACTGCGTGCTCAGCCCGCCCGGGGTGGCGCGCGGCTCGGTCATCGTGTTGACCGGCAGGTCGAGGTAGAACCACCGGGGGAAGGCCAGGAACGTCCGCAGCCGCGACAGCAGGATCTTGCCCGCCACGCCGTAGCGCTTGGTCAGCGTGTCCCGGGACAGCGGCGGGGGAGCGGCCCCTTCGGCGCCGGCGCGCCGGATGCGGATCATGCCGGGGCGTTCGCGTTCCCAGTCGCTGAACACCTCCCGCACGATCAGCATCGCCGAGCCCGGCCCGAGCGGAAAGCGGTTGCGGCCGCTGAGCCCCGGCCCGAACCGGATCTCGAACCGGCCGTCGTCGCCGATGTCGAACGCCCGGTCGTCGAACGCGGTGAGGCTGTCCGGCACCTCCACCGGCGAGTAGTTGCCGTTGAGCACCTGGAAACTCAGGTCGGCGGTGGTGCCGCGCTGCCCGGTGACCACGTATTCGGCGTCGTCGCGCAGGTAGGAGTGGAAGTACAGGGTGTCCGGGTTGTCCAGGCCCATCTTCGTGTACGGGCCGGTGGAGCGGACGAAGAACGGGAAGTCCTTTTCGTAGGCCCAGGCCATCTGCAGCGAGGCGCGGATGCTGCCGGCGAGGTAGTCCAGGCCCTCGACCAGGTCTTGTTCACTGTCGACGTGCGGGGCCTCGCGGATGATCTTCTCGGCCTCGGCGAGGGCTTCGGCGAACGGCTGCGTGAGCACCGGCGACTCCTAGAACGGGTTCTATGCGGACGGGACGGCCCACCGGTTCGCGGTGAGCCGGAAGCTCTTCAGGTCCGCCAGCGACAGCATCGCCTCGTAGGTGCGGACGTAGCCGGTGTGCGCGATCCGCCAGACGCCGTCGGCCTCTCGCCGGTAGCGGTCCTCGTAGAACGCGGCGCCGATGATCGCGACGTCGTGCTCGGTGGCGATCACCTGGTCCTGGAACGCCCACGTGCCGGTCGCGGTGTCGCCGTCCACGTCGATCTCCGGCTGCGTGGCCAGGTGCACCGTGATGATCTCCGGGCCCAGGCGGGTCCGCAGGAAGTCCACGATCGCGGCGCGGCCGGACAGCCGGATCGGGTCGCCGTAGGTGGGGGTGCCGTAGTCGGCCGTGGCGTCTTCGGTGAAGGTTCCGCCGATCTCGTCCCAGCGTTTGAGGTCGACGCAGCGCAGGTACGCGTGCTTGGTCCGGCGGATCGCCTCGATCGCGGCAAGGTCCATGCGCACCAGCATGCTCGCCCGGTTGACCGCTGGCAAGAACGTGTTCTAATTTTTCCCGGTGACCACGCTCTACGAGCTGTCCCACCTCGAACTGCTCGAGGCGGAGTCGGTGCACGTCTTCCGCGAGGTGGCGGCCACCTTCGAGCACCCGGTGCTGCTGTTCTCCGGCGGCAAGGACTCCGTGGTCATGCTCGCGCTGGCGGCGAAGGCGTTCTGGCCGGCGCCGCTGCCGTTTCCGGTGCTGCACGTCGACACCGGCCACAACTTCGACGAGGTGATCGCCTTCCGCGACCGGGTGGTGGACCGGATGGGCCTGCGGCTGCACGTCGCGCGCGTGCAGGACGACATCGACGCCGGCCGCGTCACCGAGGACACCGGCCCGCGCGCGTCCCGGAACCGCCTGCAGACCGTCACGCTGCTGCGGGCGATCCGCGAGGGCGGGTTCGACGCGGTGTTCGGCGGCGCCCGCCGCGACGAGGAGAAGGCCCGCGCCAAGGAGCGTGTGTTCAGCTTCCGCGACGAGTTCGGCCAGTGGGACCCGCGCAACCAGCGGCCGGAGCTGTGGAACCTCTACAACGGGCGGCACCGCCGGGGCGAGCACATCCGCGTGTTCCCGCTGTCGAACTGGACCGAGCTGGACATCTGGTCCTACATCGCGGCCGAGCGCATCGAGCTGCCGCCGATCTACTACGCGCACCGCCGCCCGGTGGTGCAGCGCGACGGGATGCTGCTGGCGCACACCGGGTTCCTCCGGTTGCTGGACGGCGAGGAGCCCTATGAGGCGACCGTGCGGTTCCGCACCGTCGGGGACGCCACCTGCACCGGCTGCGTGGAAAGCACGGCGAGCACTCCCGCGGAGGTCGTCGCCGAGGTGGCCGCCACGCGGGTGACCGAGCGCGGCGCGACCCGCGCCGACGACCGGATCTCCGAGGCCGGCATGGAGGACCGCAAGAAGGAGGGCTACTTCTGATGCCCCAGCTCCTGCGCCTGGCCACGGCCGGCAGCGTGGACGACGGCAAGTCCACGCTCATCGGGCGGCTGCTGTTCGACTCCAAGTCGCTGTTCACCGACCAGCTCGCCGCCGTCGAGCGGGCGAGCAGGCAGCGCGGCGAGGACTACCCGAACCTGGCGCTGCTCACCGACGGCCTGCGCGCCGAACGCGAGCAGGGCATCACGATCGACGTCGCCTACCGCTACTTCGCCACGCCGCGGCGGAAGTTCGTCATCGCCGACACCCCGGGCCACATCCAGTACACGCGCAACATGGTCACCGGAGCGTCCACAGCGGACCTCGCGCTGATCCTGGTGGACGCGCGCAAGGGGGTGCTCCAGCAGTCGCGACGGCACGCGTTCCTGGCTTCGCTGCTGGGAATCCCGCACCTGGTGCTGTGCGTGAACAAGATGGACCTGGTGGGCTGGTCGCGGGAGCGGTTCTCCGAGATCCGCGAGGACTTCCGCCGGTTCGCGATGAAGCTGGACGTGGCGGACCTGTCGTTCATCCCGCTGTCCGCGCTGCACGGCGACAACGTGGTGCACCGGTCGGCGAGCATGCCCTGGTACGAGGGCACGTCGCTGCTGCACCACCTGGAGGAGGTGCACGTCGCCTCCGACCGGAACCTGATCGACGCGCGGCTGCCGGTGCAGTACGTGATCCGCCAGGCGGGGCGGGATTTCCGCGGCTACGCCGGCACGGTGGCGGGCGGGGTGTTCAAGCCGGGGGACGAGGTGGTGGTGCTGCCGTCCGGGCTGTCCAGCCGGGTGGCCGCGATCTGGGGGCCGGGCGGGATGCCGGTCACCGAGGCGTTCCCGCCGCAGGCGGTGACGGTGCAGCTGACCGGGGAGCTGGACGTCGGCCGCGGCGACCTGATCTGCCGCCCGGCGAACCGGCCGCACACCGGGCCGGACCTGGACGCGATGGTGTGCTGGCTCGCCGAATCCGGTTCGCTGGCACCGGGCGCGACGTACACGATCCGGCACACCACGGCGGAGACGACCGCGGCGGTGCAGAAGCTGGACTACCGGCTGGACGTGGACACGTTGCACCGCGAGGAGTCGGCGACGTCGCTGGCGCTGAACGAGATCGGGCGGGTGCAGCTGCGGACCCGGAAGCCGTTGCTGTTCGACGCCTACCGGCGCAACCGGGCCACCGGCAGCTTCATCCTGGTCGACGACACGACGGGGAACACGGTGGCGGCGGGGATGATCACCGGACCGGCGCTGCCCGCGTCCCGGGTGGTGTGGCACGCGGCGGCGGTCGGCCGGGAGGAGCGGGCGACGCGGGGGCTGACGGTGTGGCTGACCGGGTTGTCGGCGTCGGGGAAGTCGACGATCGCGGTGGAGCTGGAGCGGCGCCTGGTGGCGGCGGGGCGGCCGGCGTACCTGCTGGACGGGGACAACCTGCGGCACGGGCTGAACGCCGACCTCGGGTTCGGCGCCGCGGACCGGGCGGAGAACGTGCGGCGGGTCGGGGAGGTGGCGCGCCTGTTCGCCGACGCCGGGGTGGTGGCGGTGGCGTCGCTGATCAGCCCGTACCGCGCGGACCGGGCGCAGGTGCGGGAGGTACACGAGCGGGCCGGGTTGCCGTTCCTGGAGGTGTTCGTGGACACGCCGCTGGAGGTGTGCGAGGCGCGCGACCCGAAGGGGATGTACGCGAAGGCGCGGGCGGGGGAGATCCGCGGGTTCACCGGCATCGACGATCCGTACGAGGCGCCGGTGGCGCCGGATCTGGTGGTGCGGCCGGGCGATCCCGATCCGGTGGCGCGGATCCTGACCCTGGTGAACGGGAGTGTGCTGTGGGCGTGAACCAGCGGGCCGGGATCCGCATGACTCCGGAGGAGATCGCGGCGTTCGTGGCGGGCAGCCGGACGGCGACGATCGCGACGGTGGGGCCCGACGGCACGCCGCACCTGGTGGCGATGTGGTTCGCCGTGCTGGACGGGGCGATCTGGCTGGAGACGAAGGCGAAGTCGCAGAAGGCGGTGAACCTGCGCCGCGACCCGCGCATCACGGTGCTGCTGGAGGACGGCCAGACGTACGACGCGCTGCGGGGCGTGTCGATCGAGGGGCACGGGGTGATCAGCGAGGACCCGGACGAGGTGTGGGCCGTCGGGGTGAACGTGTTCGAGCGGTACTACGGGCCGTACAGCGAGGAGCTGCGCCCGGCGGTGGAGATGATGCTGCGGAAGCGGGTGGTGGTGCGGGTGGACCCGGTGCGGGTGCGCTCGTGGGACCACCGCAAACTCGGCCTGGACCCGATGCCACTGGGCGGAACGACCGCCGGAGGGGTGGCGCGGTAGCGACTGGGGCCGCCGCCGTGGCGCGAGCCCGCACCGCTGCGCTGGGCGAGTGCCGCGCCACTGCGCTGGGGCGCGCCACTGCCTTGCAGGGTGTCTGCGCACGCCGTGCGCTCCGGTGGGATGCGCCCTGCGCCCCTCAGTCCTCGCGCAGCTTGCTTCGCAGCGCGGCCGCGTCCGCCTCGCCGAAGTTGTGCGCCTCCAGCCATCGCAGCACGCCGCCGTAGCGGTTGCCGACCTCGGTCAGGAACAGCTCCATCGTCTTCGGCTTGGGGCGGTGGTCCTCGTCGTCCGGGCGTTTGTCCAGGTCCGGCGCGTATGTGGGCGAGGCGCGCAGCCGGTCCAGGATCGCGCGGATCCGCTCACCGCTCGCGGCGTAATCGGCGATCACCGCTTCCCGCCGCACACCCGCGACCGTCAGCGCGAACGCCGTCACCACCCCGGTGCGATCCTTGCCCGCCGCGCAGTGCACCAGCGCCGCCCCCGGCGCCGCGGCGATCGTGCGCAGCGCGCCCACGATGCTGTCCGGCCGGTCCTCCAGGTACCCCAGGTACAGCGCGGTCATCACGTCGTCCGGAAAGCGCTCCAGCGTCCGCTGCCTGCGGCTCGCGTAGAGCGCGTCCCCCACGTCCTCGGCGGCGGCGTCGGTCGCCGTGCCGCTCTCCGGCAGCACCGAGAAGTGGTGGTGCCGCACCGACTCGACGCTCCGCAGCGGCCCGGGGCCCTCCTGCGTCACCTCGGGCGTGCCCCGCAGGTCGACCACCGTCGTCAGGCCCAGGTCCTCCACCAGCACCTTGACGTCCCGGGGCGTGAGCCCCTGCAGGTTGTCCGACCGCAGCAGCCGCCGCGGCGCGATCGTGCCGCCGTCCTCGGTCGGCAGGCCACCGACGTCGCGGGCGTTGGCCGCCCCCTCCAGTTCCAGCCAGTGCATGCCCCCATCGTTCACCGCGCCGCCGATCCCGCCAAGGGCCGCGCCCGGTCACCGCGCCCGGCGGGCGACGGGAACGCGGGCCGCCACAACCACCGCCACCAGCCCGGCATCCCGCGGCGCGCGGCGATCCGGGCGCGTCTATGAGGTAGATCACCACGCTTCGAGCGCGGGCAGCCGGGTCAGTCCGCCGGCGGCCCGTCCAGCAGCAGCCCGACCTGTTCCACGAGCAGCGGAGCCTCGGCGGCGGCCTCGAAGCCGCCGCCCGCGGTCCGGCCGGCGAACCCGTCGATGAGCAGCATGATCCAGACGGCGAGCCGGTCGGCGGGAAGGTCGGTCCGCACCTCGCCCGCGTGCTGAGCCTCCGCGACGACCTCCCGGAGCGCGGCGCGGAGGGTGTCTTCGTCGGCCCGGAGCGCGGCCGCGATGTCCGGGTGGGACGTCAGCCCGCCGACGACCGTGATGAAGCCCGCTGCCCGGGGGTCGGCCAGGTCGGCGACCGCGTGGCCGACGTAGCCGAGGATGACCTGCCGCGCCGGGGTCCCGGGTTCGCGCGCGGCGAAGAACCGGCGCGTCTCCTCGGTGCCCTCCTCGAGGATCGCCACCAGCAGCGAGTCCTTCGTCGGGAAGTGGTGGAAGAACGTGCCCGACCCGATTCCGGCGATCCGGCAGATTTCCGCGGTCGTGGCACCGGCGTACCCGTGCAAGGCGAACGCGGTGAGCGCCGCGTCGATGATCTGCAGCCGCCGGGCTCGCCGTCGCACCGGATCGATGGGGCGTGGCATGACCCCATCCTAGTTAGTGGAGTAGCTACTCTGTTAATGTCTCCCCGTCGGCGGAAAGGGGAGCACGATGCCGGAGTCAGGGCGCGTTCTGCGCGTCTCCCGGGCCCTGGTCGCGGGGCTCGCGCTGGCCGGGCTGCCGCTCGGCGCCGGCGCGGCGCTCCTGGTGCGGCCGGTCACCGGCTGGGTGATCGGCCTGTTCGGCGCGGCTCCGGGGCCGTTGCGCCTGCTGGCCCGCGTGCCGGTGCCCTGGCTGGTGGCCGGTGGTGCCGCCGCCGGCCTGGTCGCCACGGCGTTGCTCGCCGCGCGGGTCCTGGCGGAGACCACCGCGGTGGAGATCACGGGGCGGGGCGTGACCGTCGAGCGGGACGGCTCCCGCGTGTTCGTCGCGCGTGAGCGGATCGCGGCGGTCTACACCGACCCGCGGGATCTCGTGCTGCGCGGCGCGGACGGGCGGGAGCTGTTGCGCCGCGAGGCCGACATCGGCGCCCGTCGTCTCGCGGCGGCCTTCGCGGCCGCCGGCTATCCCTGGCGCGGCACCCGGGACCCGGACGAGGACCGGTTCCGGCCCTGGGTGGACGGCACGCCGGACCTGCCGGCCGAGGTGCACGACCTGCTCCGGCGACGCGAACGGGCGCTGCGCGACGGCGAGGCCGGCACCGCGGTGGCGCTCCGCGACCAGATCCAGGACCTCGGCGTCGTGGTGCGTGAGCGACGAGCGCACCACGACCAGCAGTGGCGTCCGGCCGCGGCGAAAACGCGGTGACCACCGCCCGGGTGGCCGGTTAGCGTCCGGGCATGCGCACAGCCTTCGGAGCCGATTTCGACGTCCCCACCGGGTACCTGAACACCCCGAGCATCGGGATCCCGCCCGCGGCGTTCGCCGACGCGGTGGCGGCGTCCGTCGAAGCCTGGCGCACCGGCGGCAACCAGCCGGGCGACTTCGAGCCGCTCGTCGCGCGGGCGCGGGAGTCGTTCGCGCGTCTCGTCGGCGTGCCGTCCGGCCGGATCGCGATCGGCTCGACCGTGTCCCAGCTGCTCGCGAGCGTCGCGGCCGGGCTGCCCGAAGGCGCCCGGGTGCTCACCGCGGCCGGGGAGTTCACCAGCACCACGTTCCCGTTCGCCGCCCGGGGCGCGCGGATCACCGAGGTGCGCCTCGCCGAGCTGCCCGGCGCCGTGCGCGGGCACGACCTGGTGACCGTCAGCGTCGCGCAGTCCGCGGACGGGGCGCTGGTGGACCTCGGCGCGCTGCGCGCCGAAGCCGAAGCCGCGGGCGTCCCGGTCGTCCTCGACGCGACCCAGGCCGCCGGCTGGATGCCCCTGGACCTGGAGTGGGCCGACTGGGTGGTGGCCGCCGGGTACAAGTGGCTGATGTCCCCGCGCGGCTGCGCCTGGCTGGCGGTGCACCCGCGCGTCGCCGAGCGGACGGTGCCGGTTTCGGCCAACTGGTACGCGGGCGAGGACCCGTGGCAGACCACCTACGGCATGCCGCTGCGCCTGGCCGGGGGTGCGCGCCGCGTTGACCTGTCCCCGGTGTGGTTCGCGCACGCCGGCGCCGCGGTGGCCCTGCCGTACCTGGCGTCGCTGGACCTGGCGGCGGTGCGCGCGCCGAACGTCGAGCTGGCCGACGCCCTGCTGACCCGGCTCGGCCTGCCCGGACGCGGCAGCGCGATCGTGGCGCTGGCGGCCGACCCGGCCGCGCTCACCCGGGCAGGGGTCACGGCCAGCGTCCGCGCGGGCAAGGCGCGGGTCGGCTTCCACCTCTACAACACCGAAGACGACGTCGAACGGGTTCTGGACGCGTTGCGGTGAGTCACCCGGAGGAGTGAGCTACGGTGTCCCTCCGTGGTTGGTGCGCAGTTCCCTCCCGGTCGCGGTGACACCGCGCCGCTGCCCCGCATCCCGGCCGAACCGTCGCCGCCCCGGCGCGCCCCGGTGCTGAAGATCGCCGGGCTGGTGGCCGTCGCGGTCGTGGCGGGGCTGGTGTGGTGGCTGGTGCGTGGCGGCTCCGCCGAGGAGGCCCCGCCGGCGGCGCAGGCCCCGGCCAAGGAGTTCCAGTTCACCGTCACCGAGGGCCCGGTGGCCGCGACCGACTGCGCCGCGAACTCGTATTCGCAGGTCAAGCAGTTCTTCGCGGAGCACCCGTGCCAGCGGCTGTCGCGCGCCCTGTACACGACCGCCAGCGGCGCCTCGCGCGCGCTGGTGTCGGTCGCGGTGGTCACCATGGCCACCCCGGAGGAGGCGCAGCAGCTCAAGAAGCTCGCCGACACCGACGGCACCGGCAACGTCAACGACCTCGTGCGGGACGGCACCGCGAAGATCCCCGGCGCGCCGAAACTCGCCGGCGGCGACTACCTGTCCCGGGTGACGGGCAGCTCGGTGACCATCGTGCTGTCCGCGTTCTTCGACGGCCACTCCGACGAGGCCACGCTGCAGCGCATCAGCAAGGAGGCCCTCGACCTGGCGCCGGGGGCCTAGCTGTATCCGGCCGTTAGGTTGGTAGCCGGCTGATGGGCGGTCGTCCTCCGAGTGCGCTGTGGCGGCGTTCAGTGTTGTAGTGCTCGATCCAGGCTGCAAGTGCTGCTGCTCGTGCCTCGTTGCTGGTG
>NZ_PQHY01000100.1:0-21880 GCF_003385175.1 Amycolatopsis ruanii | reverse complement strand
GGGCCGCGCCGCTGAGGGTGGTGAGCGCGTGACGGCCCAGACGGCCCGGCCCGGCCGCGCTCGCGTTCGCCGCCGCCCGCCGGCCCACCCCCGCCGCCTTCGCCGGTATCGCCTGGCTCGGCCTCACCGCCGAGTTCGCGCTCCGCCGCATCCTGCCCGGGCCGAAAACTCCGGAGGAACTGGCGAAGATGGCGGTCACGAGCGTGCTGATCCCGCCCGCCGCGCTGGGCCACCGGCTCGCCGGGGAGGTGCGCGTCCGCCGCCCGCGCCCGGCGGCCAGGGCGATCCTGTTCGACCGCGACGACACCCTCATCCACGACGAGCCCTACAACAACGACCCGGAGCTGGTCCGCCCCGTGCCCGGAGCCGAGGACGTGCTGCGCCGCCTGCGCGCCGCCGGTGTCCCGGTCGGGGTGGTCAGCAACCAGTCCGGCGTGGCCCGCGGGCTGATCACGCCGGCCGAGCTGGCCGCGGTCAACGCGCGGGTCGAGGAGCTGCTCGGGCCGTTCGGCACCTGGCAGGTGTGCGTGCACGCCGACGGCGACGGCTGCTGCTGCCGCAAGCCGAAGCCGGGCCTGGTGACCCGTGCCGCGCTGGCGCTCGGGGTGCGTCCCGAGGACTGCGTGCTGATCGGGGACATCGGCGCCGACATCGAGGCCGCGCGCGCCGCGGGCGCGCGCGGTGTCCTCGTGCCGACTCCCCGCACGCGGGCCGCGGAGATCGAAGCCGCGCGGCGGGACGCGCTGGTGGCGGGTGACCTGGCCGAGGCGGTCGGGCTGGCGATGGGGGACCGGGCGTGGTGAGGTCACGGGTTCTGGTGGCGCGGCTGGACAACGCGGGTGACGTCCTGCTGTCCGGGCCGCTGGTGCGCGCCGTCGCCGCGCGGGCGGAGTCGGTCACGTTCCTGGCCGGGCCGCACGGGCGGGCGGCCGCCGAGCTGCTGCCCGGCGTCGACGAGGTCGTCGAGTGGTGCGCGCCGTGGATCGACCCGCAGCCGCCCGCGGTGACCCCCGCCCACCTGGCCGAGCTGCGCGCGCACATCCGCGCGGCGCAACCGGACGCGGCCCTGATCGTGACGTCGTTCCACCAGTCGCCGCTGCCGCTCGCCCTGATCCTGCGGGAGTGCGGGGTGCCGTGGATCGGCGCGATCTGCGAGGACTACCCGGGCTCGCTGCTGGACCTGCGGCACCGCGTCGAGGGCGACCCGCCGGAGGCCGAACGCGCCCTGTCGCTGGCGCGCGCCGCCGGGTTCGAGCTGCCGCCCGGCGACGACGGGCGCCTGGCCGTGCGCGAGCCGCTGCCGGACGTCTCCGGCCTGGTCGGCGAACCCGGCTACGTCGTGGTGCACCCGGCCGCGTCGGTGCCCGCCCGCCAGTACCCCGCCGAGCACAACGCGGAGGTCGTCCGGCTGCTCGCCGAATCCGGATACCGGGTCGTCGTCACCGGCGGCCCGGCCGAACGCGACCTGACCGCCCGGGTCGCCGGTGACCACGGCCTGGACCTGGCGGGCAAGACCGATCTGCACGGCCTCGCCGCCGTGCTCGCCGGGGCGCGCGTGACCGTCGCCCCCAACACCGGGCCGGCGCTGCTCGGCGCGGCCGTCGGCACCCCCGTCGTGTCGCTGTTCGCGCCCGTGGTGCCGGCCGCGCGGTGGGCGCCCTACGGGGTGCCGCTCGTCCTGCTCGGCGATCAGGACGCGCCCTGCCGTGACACCCGGGCCCGGAGCTGTCCGGTGCCCGGGCACCCGTGCCTGGACCGGGTTCCGCCCGAGGAGGTCCTGCGGGCCGTGGAGAAACTAGGAGGTGCAGCGTGATCGAAGAGCGGTTCGCGGCGTTGGCCGCGACCATGCGGGATCTGACCGCGCTGGCACCGAGGATCGAGGCGTGGGGTCGTCACCTCGCCGAGGTGCTCGGGGCCGGTGGACGGCTGCTCGCCTGCGGCAACGGCGGCAGCGCCGCCGAGGCCCAGCACCTGACCGGCGAGCTGGTCGGCCGGTTCGTCAGCGACCGGCAGCCGCTGTCCGCGATCGCCCTGCACGCCGACACCTCGGCGGCCACCGCGATCGTCAACGACTACGGCGACCACGAGGTGTTCGCCCGCCAGGTCCGCGCGCACGGCCGCCCCGGTGACGTGCTGGTGGCGCTGTCCACCAGCGGCCGCAGCCAGAACGTGTGCGCGGCGGCGAAGACCGCGCACGAGCTGGGCCTGACCACGTGGGCGCTGACCGGGCCGGGCCCGAACGCGCTGGCGTCGGTCAGCGACGACGCGGTGATGATCGACGCCCCGAGCACCGGCACGGTGCAGGAGGCGCACCTCGCGGTGATCCACGGCCTGTGCGCGGCGCTGGACGAGGCGCTGGGAGTGCCCTCGTGAGCGGCCCCCTGGTGGTGGTCGGCGACACGCTGCTCGACATCGACGTCGACGGCAACGCGGACCGGCTGTGCCCCGAGGCGCCCGTCCCGGTGGTCGACGTCGGACGTGAATGGCACCGGCCCGGCGGCGCGGGCCTGGCCGCGCGCCTGGCCGCCCGGTCCGCGGCCGACGTCGTGCTGGTCACCGCGCTCGGCGGGGACGAGGGCGGGGCGCGGCTGGCCCGGCTGCTGGCCGGCGAGGTCGAGCTGTGCGCGCTGCCGCTGGAGGGTGAGACCGTCCGCAAGACCCGCATCCGCGCGGCCGGGCAGTCGGTCGTGCGGCTGGACCACGGCGACGGCCGGGCCGCGCACGAGCCGCTGGACGCGCGCACGGTGTCCGTGCTGCGCGGCGCGTCCGCGATCCTCGTCGCCGACTACGGGCGCGGCGTCGCGAGCCACCCGCAGATCCGGCAGCTGCTGGCCGAGACGGACGCGCCGGTGGTGTGGGACCCGCACCCGCGCGGCGGCCCGCCGGTGCCCGGCGCCGCCCTGGTCACGCCCAACGACAGCGAGGCCGCCAAGTTCACCGGCGAGCCCGGCACCCCGGAGGAGCTGGCCGCGCGGCTGCGCGTGGAGTGGGCGGCCGAGGCGGTCGCGGTGACCGTCGGCTCGCGGGGCGCCGTCCTCGCCGACGGCACCGGCACGCGCGCGGTCCCGGTGCCCCACGCGGCACGCGTCCCCGCCAGCGTCCGGCCGGACACCTGCGGCGCGGGCGACCGGTTCGCCAGCGCCGTCGCCGCGGCCCTGCACGACGGTGCCGCGCTGCCCGACGCGGTCGCCGCGGCGGTCGAGTCGGCGGCCCGGTTCGTCGCCGCCGGCGCGGCCACCGCCCTGTCCGAGCCCGCCGAGCCGATCCGCCCGCCCGAGGGCCTGTCCGGCTTCGAGCTGGCCGAGCGGGTGCGGCGCCGCGGCGGGCGGGTCGTCGCGACCGGCGGCTGCTTCGACATCCTGCACCCCGGGCACGTGACCCTGCTGCGGCGCGCCCGCGAGCTGGGCGACGTGCTCATCGTGTGCGTGAACTCCGACGAGTCGGTGCGCCGGCTGAAGGGACCGGGCCGCCCGGTCGTGACCGCCGCCGACCGGGTGCGCGTGCTCAGCGCGCTGGAGTCCGTCGACGCCGTGGTGGTGTTCGAGGAGTCCTCCCCGGTCGAGGTGCTGCGCACGCTGCGGCCGGACGTGTGGGTCAAGGGCGGCGACTACGCGGGCGCCGACCTGCCCGAGGCGGAGGTGATCCGCGAGGGCGGCGGCAAGGTCGTGCTCGTGCCGACCGTCGAGGGCTACTCCACCACGCGGCTCATCGAGACCGTGTCCAACGGATAGAAAGGCAGAGATGGCTGCATCGCCAGGCAAGGTACTGATCACCGGGGGCGCGTCCGGGCTGGGCGCGGCGACCGTCAAGGCGGTCGCCGACGCCGGCGGGACCCCGCTGGTGCTCGACCGCAAACCCCCGGCCGCCGGCGTGCCCTACGTGCCCGTCGACCTCACCGACACCGCCGAGACCGAACGCGCCGTCGCCGAGCTGGCCGAGCAGGCCGGCGGGCTGGACGCGGTGTTCACCGCCGCGGGCATCGACTTCCCCGGCAAGCTGACCGACTTGTCCACATCGGACTGGGAGCGCGTGGTTCAGGTCAACCTCTTCGGCACCGCCGCCGTGGTCCGGGCCGCGCTGCCGTACCTGGAGCGCTCGCACGGCAAGGTCGTCACCGTCGCGTCCACGCTGGGCATCAAGGCGGTCAGCGACGCCACCGCCTACTGCGCCTCGAAGTGGGGTGTCGTCGGGTTCACCCGGGCACTGGCCGCGGAGACCGCGGGCCGGATCGGCGTCACCATGCTGGTGCCGGGCGGCATGCACACCGCCTTCTTCGACGCGCGCGACGAGCAGTACAAGCCGCCCGCCGACGCGAAGCTGAACAACCCGGAGAACGTCGCGCGGACGGTGCTGTTCGCGCTGTCCCAGCCGGCCGGGTGCGAGGTGCGGGAACTGGTCGTGGCGCACTCGGAGGAGGGCTCCTGGCCGTGACCGGCGACGTCCTGGTGCTGCGGGCGCTCGGGGTCGGTGACCTCCTGGTCACCGTCCCGGCGCTGCGTGGCCTGCGGGCCGCGTTCCCGGACGCGCGGATCACCCTGGCCGCGCCCGCGGCACTGGACGAGCTGGCCGCGCTCACCGGCGCGGTCGACCGCGTGCTGCCCACTCCCGGCCTGGGCGCGCTGCGGTGGACCGGCGCGCCGCCCGCCGTGGCGGTCAACCTGCACGGCAGCGGCCCGGAGAGCGTGACGGACCTGCTGGGCACGCGGCCGGGGCGGCTGCTGTCGCACCGGCACCCGGACTTCCCGGACCTGGACGGCCCGGAGTGGCGCGAGGACCAGCACGAGGTGCTGCGCTGGTGCCGGATGCTCGCCTGCCACGGCATCGCGGCCGACCGGCACGACCTCGCGCTGGCCCGGCCGGACGTGCCCAGCCCGGCGGGAGACGCGATCGTCGTGCACCCCGGGGCGGCGTTCGGGTCCCGGCGCTGGCCGCCCGGACGCTTCGCCGAGGTGGCCCGCGAGTTCGCCCGCGCCGGGTCCCGGGTCGTGGTGACCGGTAGCGCCGCGGAACGGGACCTCGCGGGACGGGTCGCGGCCGCGGCCGGGCTGGGCGAGGACGCCGTGCTGGCCGGCCGCACGAGCCTGACCGAGCTGGCCGCGCTCGTGTCCGGGGCACGGCTGGTGATCAGCGGCGACACCGGCGTCGCCCACCTCGCCACCGCCTACCGCACCCCGTCGGTGCTGCTGTTCGGCCCGACCCCGCCGTGGCGGTGGGGGCCGCCGCCGGGCACCGGAGACCGGCACGTCGTGCTGTGGGCGGGGGAGGCCGGCGATCCGTTCGCGGACGCCCCGGCTCCCGGGCTGCTGCGGATCACCGTCGACGAGGTCGTCGCCGCGGGCCGGTCGGCGCTGCGGCCGGTGGTGGGGGCCTGACGTGGCGGCGGTCGGGGTCGCCGGGGCCGGCTACGTCGGCCTGACCACCGCCGCCTGCCTCGCCGCGCTGGGCCACGACGTGGTGTGCACCGAGGTCGACGAGTCCAAGGTGGCGCGGCTGTCCCGGGGCGAGGTCGAGCTGGGCGAGCCGGAGCTGGCCCCGCTGGTGCGCGACGGGCTGGCCGCCGGGCGGCTGCGGTTCACCGCGGACGTGAGCGCACTGGACGGGCGGGAGTTCGTGTTCGCCTGCGTGCCCACGCCGACCGGTCCGGACGGCAGCGCCGATCTCAGCGCCGTCGAAGCCGTGCTCGCGGCGTTGCGCCCGGCGCCGCACACCGTGCTGGTGGTCAAGTCGACCGTGCCGGTGGGCACCTGCGCCCGCATCGCCGGGACCGCCGGGATCGCCGTGGTGAGCAACCCGGAGTTCCTGCGCGAGGGCCACGCGGTGCACGACTTCCGGCACCCGGACCGGATCGTGCTCGGTGGTGACCCGCCGGTGGTGGAGCGGGTCGCCACGCTGTACGCGGGGCTGGACGCGCCGGTGGTGCGCACCGGCCACGCGAGCGCCGAGCTGGGCAAGTACGCGAGCAACGCGTTCCTGGCGCTGAAGCTGTCCTACGTGAACCTGCTGGCGCGGCTGTGCGAGCGCACCGGCGCCGACATCGACGCCGTCACCCGGACGATGAGCCTGGACGAGCGGATCGGGCCGCACTTCCTGCACCCCGGCCCCGGCTGGGGCGGATCGTGCCTGCCGAAGGACACCCGCGCGCTGGTGGCCTCGGCCGCCGCGGCGGGGGTGGACCTGACGGTGCTGCGCTCGGCGATCGAGGCGAACGACCGGCAGTACGACCACGTGGTCGCGCGGGTGCGGGAGGCCGCGGGCGGGCGCCTGGCGGGAGTGCGGATCGGGGTGTTCGGGCTGGCGTTCAAGGCGGGCACCTCCGACCTGCGGGACTCACCGGCACTGGCCGTCGCCGGCCGCCTGGCGGATGCGGGCGCGGTGCTGACCGGCTACGACCCCGGCGTCGGCGGCGGTGACCAGGCCGGGCCCGTCCAGCGGGTGGACGACCCGGTGCTGGCCGCCAAGGGCGCCCGGGTGCTGGTGGTGCTGACGGAGTGGCCCGAGTTCACCCGCCTCGACTGGAGCCAACTGGCCGCCGTCGCCGAGGGCGACGTCGTGGTCGACACACGCGGCGTGCTGGACCCCGCGGCACTGCGCGGCAGCGGGTTGCGCTGCGTGCGCCTCGGGCACCCGGCCTGAGTCAGCCGGCCACCTGAGCGGCTTCCGCGAGGTGGCGGGCCGCCACGGTGACGCTCGGGTACAGGGGCAGCTGCTCGTGCAGGCCGGTGACCTCCAGCGGGCGGATGACCACCCGGTGGCTGCCCGCCAGCGCCCACCGCACGTTGCGCTCGGCGGCGGCGTCGTCGGTGTCGACCAGGGCCTGCAGGCCCGCCGAGCCGAGGAAGGTGATCGCCTCGAGGTCCAGGATGAAGGTCCGGCCGTCGTCGAGGCAGCGGGTCAGCAAGTCGCGCAGCGCGGGTGCGGCGACGAGGTCGAGTTCACCGGTGAGACGGGCCAGCCGGATGCCGTCGGCGCGGTCGGTGACATCGATGCGGAGTTCGTGAGCTTCGGACACGGGTGGTCTCCCCGGGTTGTGGTGAGCACAGCGGGGACGGTCACACACGCGTCCAAGATCCGAAAAGTCGCACCATTCGAAAGCTCGAGGCCGGGTGTGTCCGTTCCCGGCACGGCTGGTCACTCAACCGCTCGTCACCGACGGTACGGACCGGCTACTGCCGTTGGCAACCCGGGTCATCCGGTTAGCGACGATCGTGCCGGGTATCCGGTCCCGGTCGGCGCGGCACGGCTTCCGTTCGCGGTGGCCGCCCGGGCCGGTCGTGGTGGGTGCACCGGCGGTGCGGGACAGCGGTGGTCCCGCACCGCCGGCCGCCGCTCACCGCACGGTCGCCCACACCGTCTTGCCGCCGGAGGGCTCCCGGCGGCAGCCCCACTGCTCCGACGTCTGCGCCACCAGCAGCAGCCCCAGCCCCGGCGGGCGACCGCTTTCCCGGATGACCGGCTGGCGCGGGTCCTCATCGGTGACCTCGACCGTCAGCCCGTCCCGGTGCAGCTCCAGGCAGAGCCGGGGCGCCGCGCCCGTGTGCCGCAGCGTGTTCTCCACCAGCTCCGTGACGATCACGGCCGCGTCCGGCGCCAGCCCGGGCACCCGCCACTTCGCGCACATCTCGGTGGTGAACCGGCGTGCCCGCCGCGCCGCGTCCAGTGTCCGCGGCAGCCTGAGCTCGGTACTGCGGCGCATCGCCCCGATCGCTCCCAACGTCGGCGAACGGAACGGGAGATACCCGGCGGCCCGGGCGCGAAACGCCCGCCGTTTGCCCCGGTGGGGCCCGGGTACCCGGCGGGGCATGGACGAGCAGTCGTTGCTGCGCACGCTGACCAAGGTGGTCACCACGCTCACGGCTCGGGACATCCCGTTCACGGTGGCCGGCGGCTGCGCGGTCTACGCCAGGGGCGGTCCGCCGTCCGACCACGACGTGGACGTGTTCCTCAAGGAGGAGGACGTGCCCGCGGCCAGGGCCGCCCTGGTCGCCGAGGGCATGCGGCCGGAGGACCCGCCGGAGGACTGGCTGAGCAAGGTCTGGGACGGCGACGTGCTGGTCGACCTGATCTTCCGGCCCAACTACCGCGCGGTCACCGACGAGACGCTGAGCCGCTCCGACGTGATGCGCGTCGGCCCGACCATGGCGCCGGTCCTGGGCGGCACCGACATCATGATCGACAAGCTGCTCGTCCTCGACGCGCACCGCTGCGATTTCGCCCCGCTCCTGCACATCGCCCGCGACCTGCGGGAGCAGGTGGACTGGGAGCGCGTGGCGAAGGAGACCGGCGAGTCCCCGTACGCGCAGGCGTTCCTGACGCTGCTGGACTCGCTGGACGTCGTCGAGGTCGAAGGAACCCCGTGATGACCCCCGAGCACGAGACACACGAGCACGAGACACCCCAGCACGAGACACCCCAGCACGAGACACCCCAGTACCGCGCGGCCCATCTGCGCCGCGCGCTGGCCGAGGACCCCCGGACGGCCGAGATGGGCGTCCGGGTCAACGTCCGCGGCGACGACGACGTGCACCTGTCCGGGGAGGTGACCTGCGAGGAGCGGCGCACCGAGCTGGAGACCGTGCTGCACGAGGTCGAGCCCGGGGTGCGGGTGCACAACGACGTGCGGGTGGCCGACACCCGCGAACCGGCCCGGAGGGAGGACCTGCGGTGATCCGCGTGGCGGCGGTCGGGGACGTGCACCTCGGCGAGGACGCGCGGGGCCTGCTGCGCCCCGCCTTGGAGCACCTGGCCGACCTGGCCGACGTGCTGCTGCTGGCCGGCGACCTGACCCGGCACGGCGCGCTGGAGGAGGCCGAGGTCGTCGCCGACGAGTTCAGCGGCCTGGACCGGCCGGTGGTGGCCGTGCTGGGCAACCACGACTACCACAGCGACCGGCAGGACGACATCACCAAGCTGCTGGAAGACCGAGGCATCCGGGTGCTGGAGGGCGCCTCGGCGCGGCTGGAGGTCGGCGGGCAGACCCTCGGCGTGGCCGGCGTGAAGGGCTTCGGCGGCGGGTTCGCCGGCAAGTGCGCCAGCGCGTTCGGCGAGCGGGAGATGAAGGCGTTCGTCGAGCACAGCATCGAACGGTCGGAGGCGCTGCGCGCCGCGATGATGGAGCTCGACGACGTCGACCACCGCATCGCGCTGACCCACTATTCACCCATTCCGGAGACCCTGCGCGGGGAGCCGCCGGAGATCTACCCGTTCCTCGGGTCCTACCAGCTCGGTGAGGTGATCGACGAATGCGGCGCCGACCTGGCGATCCACGGCCATGCGCACTTCGGCTGCGAACAGGGGGTGACGCCGGGCGGGGTGCGGGTGCGCAACGTCGCCCAGCCGGTCATCCGCAGCGCGTATGCCACTTATGGGCTCGGGGCTTGATTCACCGGTGTGATCGGGAGCACCCTGGGTTCGTCCACTCGGCACCCGGGGAGGGCGCATGACGGAGCTGAAGGCACGCCCCATCGTCCTGGGCAACCGGTACGAGCTGCCGGCCAGGCACCGCAAGGGCAGCCTGCTCGTGAAGATGGCGAAGACGACCGATCACAAGCTGATCGGGCTGATGTACCTGTACACGTCGCTGGCCTTCTTCGTCATCGGCGGCGCGCTCGCGCTGCTCATGCGCGGCGAGCTGGCGCAGCCGGGGATGCAGTTCCTCTCGCAAGAGCAGTACAACCAGCTGTTCACCATGCACGGCACGATCATGCTGCTGCTCTACGCGACGCCGAACGTGTTCGCCTTCGCCAACCTGATCCTGCCGCTGCAGATCGGCTCGCCGGACGTGGCGTTCCCGCGGCTGAACGCCTTCTCCTACTGGCTGTTCCTGTTCGGCGGCACGATCGTGTTGTCCTCGTTCCTCACCCCGGGCGGCGCCGCGGACTTCGGCTGGACCGCCTACACGCCGCTGTCGGACGCGGCCCACTCGCCGGGCATCGGCGGGAACCTGTGGATCACCGGCCTCATCGTGTCCGGTCTGGGCACGATCCTCGGCGGGGTCAACATGCTCACCACGATCGTGTGCCTGCGGTGCCCGGGCATGACGATGTGGCGGATGCCGATCTTCACCTGGAACATCCTGTTCACCAGCGTGCTCGTGCTGGCGGTGTTCCCGATCCTGACCGCGGCGCTGTTCGGGCTGCTGGCCGACCGGCTGATCGGGGCGCACGTGTTCGACCCGGCCACCGGCGGGCCGATCCTGTGGCAGCACCTGTTCTGGTTCTTCGGCCATCCCGAGGTCTACATCATCGCGCTGCCCTACTTCGGGATCATCACCGAGATCATCCCGGTGTTCAGCCGGAAACCGCTGTTCGGCTACCGGCTGATGGTGTTCGCGACGATGGGCATCACCGCGCTGTCGTTCGCGGTGTGGGCGCACCACATGTTCGCCACCGGCGCGGTGCTGCTGCCGTTCTTCTCGTTCATGACGTTCCTCATCGCGGTGCCGACCGGGATCAAGTTCTTCAACTGGATCGGCACCATGTGGAAGGGGCGGCTCACCTTCGAGACCCCCATGCTGTGGTCGGTGGGGTTCCTGGTGACGTTCCTGCTCGGCGGGCTGACCGGCATCATCCTGGCCTCGCCGCCGCTGGACTTCCACATCACCGACAGCTACTTCGTGGTGGCGCACTTCCACTACGTGCTGTTCGGCACGATCGTGTTCGCGACCTTCGCCGGGGTGTACTTCTGGTACCCGAAGATGACCGGGCGGATGCTCGACGAGCGGCTCGGCAAGCTGCACTTCTGGACCACGTTCGTCGGGTTCCACACGACGTTCCTGGTGCAGCACTGGCTCGGTGACGAGGGCATGCCGCGCCGCTACGCCGACTACCTGGAAAGCGACGGGTTCACCGTCCTGAACACGATCTCCACGATCGGGGCGTTCATCCTGGGCGCGTCGATGCTGCCGTTCATCTACAACGTGGTGCGCAGCTACCGGTTCGGCGATCCGGTCGAAGTGGACGATCCGTGGGGCTACGGCAACTCGCTGGAGTGGGCCACCACGTGCCCGCCGCCGCGGCACAACTTCCTGGAGCTGCCGCGGATCCGGTCCGAGCGGCCGGCGTTCGAGCTGCACTACCCGCACCTGGTGGAGCGGCTGCACGACGAAGGGCACATCACGCTCACCGGCCGGACCATCCCGCATTCGGAGGCGACGAAGACGCCGTCGGAGAAGGCCACCGAGGAGATCACCGAGGGCGGCTCGCCCACCGCGCACGATTAGCGCTCTCCGCCCGGGGGTAGCCGGACTACGAGCTACCCCAAGGGAGGCGAGGCATGACTGAGAGCACGGGCCGCGGGTCCACCGCGGTCGACGACCGGTCGATCGGGCAGCTCGTCCAGGACATGTCGCAGCAGGTCCAGCGGCTGGTCCGGGACGAGATGCGGCTGGCGGCCGAGGAGCTGCGGCAGAAGGGCAAGCGCGCCGGCACGGGCGCGGGCCTGGCCGGCGCGGCCGGGGTCCTCGCGGTGTTCGGGGCGGCGACGCTGATCGCCGCCGTCGCGCTGGGGCTGGCCCTGGTGGTGCCGGCGTGGGCCGCGGCGCTGATCATCGGCGGTGCGCTGCTGGTGATCGGCGGCCTGGCCGGGCTGATCGGCAAGAAGCAGCTGTCGGCGGCGGTGCCGCCGGTGCCGCAGGAGGCGGTGTCCGGGGTGCCCAAGGACGTGGCGGCCGTGCGGGAGGGGCTGCGCCGATGACGACGAAGAAGGACACCTTCCCGCACGACGCCGAGCAGGCGCGGCTGGATCTGGAGCTGACCCGCCAGGAGCTGGGCGAGACCGCCGAGGCCCTGGCCGGGAAGGTCAAGGAGACCGCGCACACGACCCAGCGGATCGCGCTCGGCGCCGGTGCCGGGTTCGGGATCCTGGTGCTGGTGTTCGTGATCGTGCGAAGGCTGACCGCCCGGAGGTGACACGAATGGCGACGCGGTCGCATGTGGACGAAGCACTGTGGGACGAGTTCCACCGCGTGGTGAACATGACCTCGCGTGAGCTGGGGGACTGGCTGCGGGTCCGCTCGGCCGGGACGGAGAGCGAGGAGCTGCCGGACCAGGCGGGCACGAAGACCGGGCAGCACGTCCTGGAGATCCTCGGCAAGCGCCGGACGGACCTCACCGAGGACGACGAGCGCGTCATGCGCAAGGTGGTGGAGAAGGTGCACGCCGAACGGCGGGACGACCTCGAGCCGACGGCCGGCCAGGAGAACTGGCGCCACCGCCTGATGACGATCGGGCACGACCCGCTGAAAGGGGCCGGCTGATGGAACGCGGCAGTGAGAAGCACAGCCCCCGCGAGGACGACGCGCTGAAGGCCGAACTGCGCGGCACGTTGCAGGGCAACCGCTCCAGCCGCGCCGAGGAGTGGCGCGACCCGGAGCCCCCGGCGGACGACGACCCGGACGTCCCCCTGGCCGGCGGCCGCCCCGAGGGTCAGTAAGGGAAGCGAGCGGCCCGTGGTGCCGACCGAGAGGGGGCACCACGGGCCGTCACGCGCCCGGGGCCGCACGACGGCGACCTCTGCACCGCGGGTGCCGGGCACTCCGCCCGCAGTAGCGATCCGGGCGAACCCGGCGCCGGAGCCACCCGCTCAGGCGTAGAGCTTCTTCTCGTACTCCTGGCCGTAATAGCGCTCCAGCTCCGCCAGCGACGCGTCCTTCCGCTCCAGCGTCTTGGCGATCACCGCGCGCGGCGCCATCTCCCCGGGCGCCCACGTCTCCGCCTGCCACAGCTTCGACCGCAGGAACGCCTTCGAGCAGTGGTGGAACACCTCTTCGATCTCCACCAGGATCGCCAGCCGCGGCCGGTGGCCCCGCACGACCATGTCGTCGAAGAACGGCGCATCCCGCACCAGCCGGGCGCGGCCGTTGATCCGCAGCGTGTCCCCGCGGCCCGGGATGAAGTAGAGCAGCCCGACGTGCGGGTTGGCGAGGATGTTGCGGAACCCGTCGGCCCGCCGGTTGCCCGGCCGCTCCGGCACGGCGATCGTCCGGTCGTCGAGCACCAGCGTGAACCCGGCGGGGTCGCCCTTGGGGGAGACGTCGCAGCGGCCGTCCTCGCCGGCCGTGGCGATCAGGCAGAACGGCGACAGCGCCAGCCACTGCCGGTCCAGTTCGTGCAGCGCGTCCCGCTGCTTGTGCACCGCCTGCGGCAGCGGGTGCCCGATCAGCTCACGCAGCTCGTCCTCGTCCGACACCTCGGTCACCCCGGTGAGATCCATGCCCGCAGGCTAGCGCTCACCCCGGGAACCGTTCGAGCGCCACGTCCAGCAGCGTCTCCACGATCCGGCTCTCCGGCACCGTGGTCACCACCTCGCCCTTGACGAAGATCTGCCCCTTCCCGTTGCCGGAGGACACGCCGATGTCGGCTTCCCGCGCCTCGCCCGGCCCGTTCACCACGCACCCCATCACCGCGACGCGCAGCGGCACCGGGAACCCCTCGAACGCGGCGGTGACCCGCTCGGCGAGCCGGTAGACGTCCACCTGCGCCCGGCCGCACGACGGGCACGACACGATCTCCAGCCGCCGCGGCCGCAGCCCCAGCGACTCCAGGATCTGCGTGCCGACCTTGACCTCCTCCACCGGCGGCGCGGACAGCGACACGCGGATCGTGTCGCCGATGCCCTCGTGCAGCAGCACCCCGAACGCGACCGCGGACTTGACCGTGCCCTGCAGCGCCGGCCCGGCCTCGGTGACGCCCAGGTGCAGCGGGTAGTCGCAGCGCCGCGCGAGCTGCCGGTAGGCCTCGATCATCACCAGCGGGTCGTGGTGCTTGACCGAGATCTTCAGATCGGTGAACCCGTGTTCCTCGAACAGCGAGCACTCCCACAGCGCGGACTCGACCAGCGCCTCCGGCGTCGCCTTGCCGTGCTTGTCCAGCAGCCGCGGGTCCAGGGAGCCGGCGTTGACGCCGATGCGGATCGGGGTGCCGTGGTCCTGCGCCGCCCGGGCGATCTCGCCGACCTTGTCGTCGAACTTCCGGATGTTGCCCGGGTTGACGCGCACCGCCGCGCACCCGGCGTCGATCGCGGCGAAGACGTACTTCGGCTGGAAGTGGATGTCCGCCACGACCGGGATGGCCGATTTCGCCGCGATCCGGGGCAGCGCCGCGGCGTCGTCGGAGCTGGGCACCGCGATCCGGACGATCTGGCAGCCGGCCGCGGTCAGCTCGGCGATCTGGCGCAGGGTGGCGTCGACGTCGGCGGTGACGGTGGTGGTCATCGACTGCACCGACACCGGCGCCCCGCCGCCCACCGGCACGTCACCGACCAGCACCTGCCGGGATTTCCGGCGCCGCGCGGGCATCCCCGGCAGGCCCAGCGCCACCGCGGTCACGACTTCCTCCGCACGGCCGCGGGGAGGGTGAAGTGGATCGTCTCGCGGGTGGTCTCCCGTTCGCCCACGGTGAGCGGGCCGAGACCGCCGAGCGTGGCGACCACCGCGTCGACCAGCCGCGGCGGCGCCGACGCGCCCGCGGTGAGCCCGATCCGGTCCACTCCGGACAGCCACTCCGGACGGATGTCGCGGGCGTCGTCGATCAGGTGCGCGGGGGTGCCGGCCCGTTCGGCCAGTTCGGCCAGGCGCAGCGAGTTCGACGAGTTCCGGGACCCGACCACCAGCACCACGTCGGTGTCCCGGGCGACGGAGCGCAGCGCGTCCTGCCGGTTGGTGGTGGCGTAGCAGATGTCGTCGGAGGCCGGGCCGCGCAGCGCGGGGAAGCGGTTGCGCAGTTCGGTGACGACCTCGGCGGTCTCGTCCACGCTGAGGGTGGTCTGGGTCAGGTAGGTGACGCGGCCCGGGTCGGGCACGCGCACCCGGCGGGCCTCCTCGACCGACTGCACCAGGATGGTCCGCCCGGGCGCCTCGCCGAGGGTGCCCTCGACCTCCTCGTGCCCGGCGTGGCCGATGAGCAGGACGGTGTCGCCCTGCCCGGCGAAGCGCCGCGCCTCGGCGTGCACCTTGGTGACCAGGGGACAGGTGGCGTCGACGACCTTGAGCCGCCGCCGGTCCGCCTCGGCGCGCACGGCGGGGGAGACGCCGTGCGCGGAGAACACGACGGTCGCTCCCCGCGGCACGGCGTCCAGTTCGTCGACGAAGACCGCGCCCCGCGCGCGGAGGCCGTCGACGACGTGCCGGTTGTGGACGATCTCCTTGCGGACGTAGATCGGGCCGCCGCGCTGGGCGAGCAGGCGTTCGACGATCTCGATGGCCCGTTCGACGCCGGCGCAGAACGACCGCGGCGCGGCGAGCAGCACCGAACGCGGCCGCCCCGCGACGGCGAGCACGGCGGCCATCGCGGCACTCACGGCGGCCGTGGTGGGGGAGGACGCCTGCCCGGTGGCCGCGACCCCGAGACCGGCCGGCCCCCGGGCGGCGGGCAGGACGGCCCGCAGGGCGACCGCGGCGGCGTGATCGGTGTCGACGTAGAGGGGCCCGCGGGCGGTGGCGATCCCGCGGCGCCGCAGCTCGCCCTCGAGCAGCCCCGCGCCGGGACACCGGATCGACGGGCGGTCCGCCCAGAGCAACTCATCGGCCACGAGAACCTCCCCGGGCCCCGGCCGCCCGGGCCGGTGCGCGGCGAGGATGCTCTGCGCTGCGGTGAAGGACATGCGTTTCTCCGTTCCAGGTGGGGTGCGTTCCAGGGGTGCTGGGGTGACGTTTGCGGTGACCCGGCACCGGTGCTCTCCGGAGGTGGGCGCGGTTGCCGGGCCACCGCCCGCCCGGCCGCGCGCGGGCCACTGGCCGTCGCCGCCGAGTTGTCCGTCCCGCCCCGGCCATCGCTGCCTGCTCAGTGGTCCCGGTCGGTGAGCAGCACCGCCAGTGCCTCCAGCTCCGCGGCGCCCCGTGCGTCCGGCAACGCCGCGTGCAGGTGCGCCAGCGCCCGCTCCAGCAGCGCCGCCGCCTCGGCGCGGGTCCACTCGCGGCCGCCGGCCTGGTCGACCAGCCGCGCGGCCCGCACCAGGTCCGCCCCGGCCAGCTCGCCGGGCGCCGCGTACAGCGACGCCAGCTCCCGGCCCGCCGCGGTGCCCGACGTCAGCGCCGCCACCACCGGCAGCGACTTCTTGCGGTTGCGCAGGTCCGAGAACACCGGCTTCCCGGTCACCGCCGGGTCGCCCCAGATGCCGAGCAGGTCGTCGGCCATCTGGAACGCCAGCCCGGCCGCCTCCCCGAACCGGCGCAGGTGCGCGACCTGCTCGCGCGAACCCCCGCCGAGCAACGCGCCCAGCGCGCACGCGCACCCGAGCAGCGCCCCGGTCTTGCCCTCGGCCATCGTCCGGCACTCGGCCAGCCCGACGTCGCCGCGCTGCTCGAACGCCAGGTCCGCGCCCTGGCCCTCGATCAGGTCCTGCACCGCCGCGCCCAGGATCCGCAACGCCTCCCGCGCCGCCGGGTGCCCGCTCGCCGCCAGCTCCTCGGTCGCCGCGGCCAGCAGGCTGTCCCCGGCCAGGATCGCCGCCCCCGTGCCGAACAGCTTCCACACCGTCGGCCGGTGCCGCCGCGTCTCGTCGCCGTCCATCACGTCGTCGTGCAGCAGCGAGAAGTTGTGCACCAGCTCGACCGCCACCGCCCCGGGCAGCGCCGGCCCCCACTCGCCGACCGCCCGCGCCGACAACAGCACCAGCGCCGGCCGCACCGCCTTGCCGCTGCCCGCCGAGACCGGCGCCCCCGTCTCGTCCGCCCACCCGAAGTGGTAGGCGGCCAGCGGGCGCATCGACTCCGGCAGCTGGGCCACCGCCGCGCGCAGCGCCGGATCCACGCATCCCCGGCTCCACGCCAGGACATCCCGCGCCGTCCGCGCCCCGGCCACCGTCTCCGTCACCGCCCGACCTCCACGTGTTCCAGCACTCCCAGGGCATCGGGGACCAGCACCGCGACCGAGAAGTACGCCGTGACGAGGTAGGACACGATCGCGCGCGCGTCGATCCCCATGAACCGCACGGTCACCCCCGGCTCGGCCTCGTCCGGCAGGCCGGTCTGGCGCAGGCCGATCACGCCCTGGCTGTCCAGCCCGGTCCGCATCGCCAGGATCGACGTCGTCCCGGCCGGCGACACCGGGATCTTGTCGCTCGGGAAGATCGGCACCCCCCGCCAGGTGGTGACGACGTGACCGTCCACTTCGGTGCTCTCCGGCGCGAGCCCGCGCGCCGAGCACTGCCGCCCGAACGCCGCGATCGCCTTCGGGTGCGCCAGGAACAGTTTCGTCTTGCGGCGGCGGCACAGCAGCTCGTCCAGGTCGTCCGGGGTGGGCGGCCCGGTGCGGGTGTGCAGGCGCTGGCTCAGGTCGGCGTTGTGCAGCAGGCCGAACTCGGCGTTGTTCAGCAGCTCGGACTCCTGCCGTTCGCGCAGCGCCTCCAGCGTCACCCGCAGCTGCTGCTGCGTCTGGTCCATCGGCTGGTTGTAGAGGTCGGCCACGCGGGTGTGCACCCGCAGGATCGTCTGCGCCACCCCGAGTTCGTACTCGCGGGGATGCAGGTCGTAGTCGACGAACGTGGCGGGCAGCGCGGGTTCCCCGGTGTGCCCGGAGGCCAGCTCGATGCTGGCCTCCCCGTGCTTGTTCTGCGCCAGCTGGGAACTCCGCCGCAGTTCGTCCACATGGGACCGCAGCTCCGGTGAAGTGTCCAACAGGGACGACACGTCCCGCAGCGACAGGGCGAGCACGGTCACCGGCGTCTCGGCGCGCACGCTGTAGGCCCACGGCTGCGGCGCCTCGGCGAGCACCTGCTGCCCGAGGTAGTCGCCGTCGGCGAGCATCCCGAGCGTGACCGGGTCGCCGTAGTCGCCGCGGCCGAGCTTGCGCACCTTGCCGTGGGCGACGAGCAGCGCCTCCTCGGTCGGCGTGCCCGCGGTGACGATCGTCTCCCCGGCCCGGTACTCGCGCTGCTCCAGCCGGTCGGCCAGCGCGGTGAGCACGAGGTGGTCGTCGAAGCCGCGGAACAACGGCAGTTCGGTGAGGCTGGCCGGCACCACCCGGACCCGGCCGGCCTCGACGGTGAACGCCACCCGGCCCTGCCCGGTGACGCACGTCAGGCGCCGGTTGACCCGGTAGGTGCCGGCCTCGGTCTCCTCCCACGGCAGCAGGCTCAGCAGCCACCGGCTGGTGACCGCCTGGTTCTGCGGCACGGACTTGGTGGTGGTGGCCAGCTTGCGGGCCGCCGCCGTGCCCAGGCTCAGCCGGGTCTCGGTGTGCTGGAAGGTCTGCAGGGTTACGGTCAACGGACCCAACCACCCCTCGTTCGGTAGCGGATTCGGGCGTCAGCTCTCGCGGCCGATCTCCACCTTCTCCAGCACGGCCAGCGCGTCCGGCACCAGCACGGCCGCCGAGAAGTACGCCGACACGAGGTAGGAGATGATCGCCTTCTCGTTGATGCCCATGAACCGCACCGACAGCCCGGGCTCGACCTCGTCCGGCAGCCCGGTCTGGTGCAGCCCGATCACGCCCTGGTTCTGCTCGCCCACGCGCATCAGCAGGATCGAGCTGGTGCGGGTCTCCGACACCGGGATCTTGTTGGACGGCAGGATCGGCACGCCACGCCAGGACGGCACGTGGTGGCCGTTGAACTCCACCCCGGCCGGGTAGAGGCCGCGGGTGTTGCACTCCCGCCCGAACGCCGCGATCGCCTTGGGGTGGGCCAGGAAGAACGCCGGCTCCTTCCACACGGCGCCGAGCAGCTCGTCCATGTCGTCCGGGGTGGGCGGGCCGGTGCGGGTGTGCAGGCGCTGCTTGACGTCGGCGTTGTGCAGCAGCCCGAACTCGGCGTTGTTCAGCAGCTCCGACTCCTGCCGCTCGCGCAGCGCCTCGATGGTCAGCCGCAGCTGCTGCTCGGTCTGGTTCATCGGCTTGTTGTAGAGGTCGGCGACCCGGCTGTGCACGCGCAGCACGGTCTGGGCGACGCTCAGCTCGTACTCGCGCGGGGACAGCTCGTAGTCGACGAACGTGCCGGGCAGCTCCGGCTCGCCGCTGTGGCCGGAGGACAGTTCGATGTTGGCCTCGCCGTGCTCGTTGCCGTTGGCCAGTTTCCGGGCGCGGAAGAGCTCGATCTGCTCGCGCAGCGCCGCGGACTGCTCCACCAGCTCGTCGAAGCCGCGCTGTTCGAGCACCAGCACGGTGCAGGACGTGACGGCCTTGACGGTGTACTCCCAGATGCTCTGACCGTCCACAAGGGACTCGTCGCCGAAGTGGTCACCGTTGGCGAGCACCCCGAGGTTGGTGAAGTCCCCGTACTCGCCGGGGCCGACCTTGCTGACCTTGCCGTGGGCGATGAGGTAGGCCTGGTCCGAGGCGCTGCCGAACTCGACGATCACGTCCCCGGGCTCGTACTCGCGCTGCTCGAACCGGCTCGCGAGCGCGGCGAGCACCTCCTGGTCGTCGAAGCCGCGCAGGATCGGCAGCTCGCCGAGCTCGGCGGGGATGACCTCGATGGTCCCGGCGGTCGTCACGAAGGTCACGCGGCCGTCGCCGACGGCGTAGGACAGCCGGCGGTTGACCCGGTAGGCACCACCGGAGGCCTCCACCCACGGCAGCAGGCGCAGCAGCCAGCGCGAGGTGATGGCCTGCATCTGCGGGACGGACTTGGTCGTGGTCGCCAGGTTCCGCGCGGCCTGGGTGCTCAGGCTCTGCTGGGGGCTGCCGTTGTCCAGGTCGGGCACGGCGGGGTCGGTCACAGTCACGGCAAATACCACCAATCGTCGAAAAGCCGATTCGCGAATTGGGAATGATGATCCGGCGAACTGGCGCCTGGTTTTTCTCGGCCGGCGGGAGCGACGTTAGCACCGGGTTCGCGGAGCCGTACAGTCACTCGTCCGTGGCGCGCCGCGATCGCAATTCGGGGAAAACTACACGTTCGGCGGTTCCGGCAAACTCACGGTAGAACGGGTCGCACGGTGATCACCCGGGCCGCCCAGTGCGGCCGGTCCCGACGGTGTGAACCGCTCGTCAGCCCGCTTCCGGCATTTCCGCGCACTGCTCCGAACGGGCCCAATATCACCGGCAACCGGGACATCATGGCGTTGCGTGTCAAGGAAAAACCCGGCTGGTCCCGGGTGGAGTGACGACCGGTGACCGGACCTCGCCCGGTCGGCCCAGTCCGCCGCCCGGCCGCGCGTTGGCCTCCCGGCAACAGGGCCGCGATTTCCGGGAAATGCGCCCCGGCTGCTCCGAACAAGTGACCGGAACAATCCGTCCTATTCCGTCGGGCTGAAAGAACGGGGCCGATCTTGCCGCCCGGATCGGGCGGCGCCTAGCGTGGGCGCACGTTCTTTTCCCGTTCGGGAGGCACAACCGATGAATGTCTACGTGGCCGGTTCGCTGTGGGTGGTGGGCGCCGTCGGGCTCGGCGCGCTCATCGCCTACCTGGTGCGCCGTTACGGTCTGGACGAGGGCAGACCGGACAACAACGACGCGGCCGGCCAGGCGTTCACGATCGTCGGCGGCCTGCACGCCGCGGTGATCGCGTTCGTGCTGATCTCGCTGTTCGACGCGGCGAGCACCGTGCGGGACGGGTCCTACGCCGAGGCGCAGAGCCTGGTCGCCGCGTCGTGGGCGGCCGACGCGCTGCCCGAGCCGGCGCGCACCGAGATCCGCGAGCTGGCCGCGGGCTACGCGGACACCGTGGTGAACCGGGAGTGGCCACGCATGCGCGACGGCGGCGGCCCGCTGCCCGAGGAGGGCTGGGACCAGCTGGACCGGATGCGGGCGGCGGTCGACGGTGCCGACGTCCCCGGCGACGACGACTGGCTGACCAGCCGCAAGACCGAGGTCGCGGACTCGCTGGTGGACGTGTTCAAGGAGCGGCAGGCCCGGCTCAACGCCGTGCGGGACAACAACGTCGGCATGGTGGTGTGGTTCGTGCTGATCGGCGGCAGCGTCATCTTCGTGCTGCTGCCCAACCTCTTCGGCGGCACGAAGTCGCTGACCCACATCGTGATCGTGTCCACCCTCGCCGCGGCGGCGACCCTGCTGCTGTTCGCGATCTTCCAGATGCAGAACCCGTTCGCGGGCGGGTCGAAGGTGGGACCGGACGCGTTCAGCCAGGCGATCGAGCGGCTGCGGTGAGGGTCCGGCGGACGGGCCGGGTGCTGGCGGCCGCGGCCGTCCTCGCGGTGTCGCTGCCGGGGACACCGGCCGCCGCGGCCCCGGCTCCCGCCTGCACGGTCCTGCGGGTCGTCAGCACCTCGCCGGCCGGACCCTCCACAGTGGAACTGGTGCGGCTGCCGTCCGGCGCGGTGGAGAGCCGGATCCCGCTCGGCGTCGAGGTCAACGCGCTCGGCTACGCGCGGAGCCAGGACAAGGTCTACGGCCTCACCCGCGACGGCGCCGCGGTGACCGTGGGCCGGGACGGTGAGCTGACCCGGCTCGGCCCGGTCCGCACGACGGACCGCCGCGGCCTGGACCGGGCCACCGCGGGTGCCGTGTTCGGGAATCGTTGGTACGTCCAGCGGGGCGACGACCTGTACGTGATCGACATCGACCCGGGCAGCGACGGGTACCTGTCGGCGGTGCGCGGTGCCGACCTGTGGCCGGCGCCGTTCACCTCCGGGATCGACGACTTCGACTTCGCCGGGGGCCGGCTCTACGGGGTGACGAGCACGTGGCCGTTCAGCGGGCGGGTCGTGCGGATCGACCCGGTGTCGGGGTTCACGCACCCGGTGCCCGGGCCGGTGCTGCCCCCGGCGACGGCCTACGGATCGGTCGTGGCGGCGGGGGAGACCCTGTACGTGACGGCGAACCGCAGCGGTGGCCGCAGCCGCACGTTCCGGGTGGAGCTGCACGGCCCGGTCGTGCAGGTGTCCGCCGGGGCGGCACTGTCCGGATCGGACGCCGCGGGGTGCCTGCGGGCCCCGCCACCGCCGGTGCCGAGCCCGCCGCCCCGGCTGGTGACGACACCGGAGTCC